>JBQTKE010000674.1:0-3690 GCA_052386435.1 Myxococcaceae bacterium | reverse complement strand
CAGGTTCATCACCCGCACCAGCGTCTTCGGATCCGCCTTCAGTTTTTCGGAGAACGTGGAGAAGCCGCGAATGTCCGAGAAGAACGCGGTGACCTCCATGTTCTCGCCGGTGAGCTTGGGCAGCTCGCGCGCTTCCACCATCTGCTCAACGAGGTCGCGTTCCATGTAGCGACTGAACGCTTCGCGCAGGTATTCGCGATCCTTGTTGGCGAAGAGGTGGTTCACCGCCACCGCGCTCACGCTGGCGAATTCCCCCGCGGCCATGGGCAATGCGGACAGGACGTGGAGATCGAAGCCGACCAACAGCGCGCCGGTCACGACGAAGAACCCGAAGAACAGAACCAGTGGCCAGCCGATCTCCAGCCAGGTCGACTTCACGACCAAGATGATCGCCGCGGAGAAGAGCGCGACGAGAAAGGAGAGCAGCAGTGACACCCAATACGGTGCCGAGATGATGAACGCGCCGTCGAGAAAGTTTTGCAGCTCCGCGGCGACTTTAATCACGCCCGGCGTGCCAGCAGAGAACGGCGTGGCCTTCAAGTCGTATGTCCCCGCGGCGAACCCAGCGACGATGACCACCTTGTTCTCGAAGTAGCCCTTGGGGAGCCGCGTTTCCTTCCCCTGTTGCGCGAGCACCCAGTCATCGAGCACCGCGAGCAGCGAGACCTGCGGGAAGCGATCCTCCAACCTGCCGCCATAAGCGATCTCCGCGCTGCCATCCGAATTGATGGCGAAGCGGCGATCTCCGAGCAGCAATGAATCGGGACGGATCGTCACGCCCTTCGCGCCGAAGAGATCCGCCGCGACCGCAGTGGCCAAGGTCACGTACGTGTTCGCGCCATCCGTGTAGGCGAAGCGAGTGCGGCGAATCTTGCCGTCGCCGTCTTCCTCGTGCTTCACCAAGCCGAAGCCAGAGACCACGTCGAGCAAAGGTGAAATGGGCCGGTTCGGAAGCTGCGGCTGACCTTGATCCTCCAGCGTGACCAGGCCGACGCCTTCCGCCTTCACCGGGAACGCCAACGCCTGGGCAATCTGCTCCGGCGCAGGCTCGGGGTCGGACGGGACATCGTCGAACCCGCCCGATGATTCGTCTGGGAGCACCTCTTTGGCAGCAGGCGTCTTCTCCGCTGCGCGCTTCTCAGGAGCGCCCCCTGTTGGCTTCGGCCCAGCAGCTGCTGGCCTTCTCGCGCTCGAGGCCTCCGCGCCGGGCTTCTGCGCGGTTGACGTCTCGGCCAGAGGTCTCTGCGCGTTCGACGTCTCCGCCCCGTGAGCATCAGGCGCTGCGGGTCCTTGCTGAGTGGCGGCCTTTGTCCCCGGCGCGAGCCGATTTTCCGGCGTCACCTTCGGCAAGCGCCGCTGCTCGGTGTGCTCCACCTTGGACGCTGAGACGGAGAAGCCCAGATAGAAAGGGATCCGCGTCTGACGGAGCGCCTCCGCCAGGGCGAGGTCGCCGCTCGCGTCCGTGTGGCGTTCGTCCATCACCATGTCGAACACCACCGCGCGCGCCTGTTCCTTGGTCAAATGCTCCAGCACGCGGGCCCAAACATTTCTCGAGTACGGCCAGGTCCCGAACGTCAGCGCGTAACTGGGGTTGTGGCGAACGCCGTCGAAAGTCCGGTCGTCAATCGCCACCAGCACAATGTCTTTCGACGCAGGCGGCGGCTTCGGGTGCACCAACCGCTTGAGATCGCCGTACGTGAAGAACTTGAGCCCTTGGTCATACGCGCCCATCTCCGCGTCGCCCAGGTTCAGCCAGTCATTGCGCTCGCAGAACACACCGCCCGCAGTGGCCGCGGTGGCCACGAGCAGGATGACTTTCCACAGCCGCGTGAACCGCAGCCGAATGACTTTCAGGCGGCCCGCCATCAGCGGATTTCGAAGTGCTGGTAGTCCTGCAACGCGCCCCAGCTGCCGCCCCACGCCCAACCGCGGGAGATGAAGGCGTCCACCACCACGCTCGATTCCACGATGAGCCCCTGGGTGTTCGGGTTGCGTGAGAGAAACGCAAAGCCTTCCAACGGCAGCACCCTGTCTCTCTTCACATCCGGAGGGCTGTGTGTCTCGAACGGCATCGTCACCCCGCGTCGCGAACCAGATTCTGAACCGCCAGCCCATGCACCGGTGCGCCGCCACCCGAAGCAACAAAGACCGCAAGGACGGAGACGCGCAAGCGCTCCTGCCTTACCTAGCCAACGCCGGTCCATTCGGCGAGCCTCTTCGCCGAGTTGTCGCGACCCGGATTTCCGGTCTGGGAATGTGGCAGAGCGCAGGGTCGTCAGCGCTTTGGCCACGAGGTGGCTGTTTAGGTATGCTGCGGCAAATCCAACTCGCTGGAGGGGCGAATGGGCAGCCGAGTTGAAAACTTGAGGTCGGATGGGGTCGAAGTAGCCTCACGGTCGGCCATGACCCTCGACGAGAAGCAAGCCATAGAGCTCTATCGGATTCACACCGAGGAGCTTCGGTTTCAGGTCCAGCTCAACTGGGATCGAGCGAAAAGCTCCCTCACGTTTCACGTCGCACTGGTCGCATTGACTGCTGGTTTGGCCAATTCGGCGTTCAAAGTGTACGCGCCGTTCTTGTTCGGTTTTATCGCGCTCAGCGCGCTCATCTCGACGCGGATCATGGCGATCGGGCACAGCTATTACCGTGTAGCTCGGGACCACCGTCGTCAGATTGAAACGCTGAACGCGTTGAAGTTCCTGCCCGCGACGACTCCCGGTCAGCGTGGGGAGAAGAGACGGCTCATCACGATTCATAACTTACTGATGGGTATTCACCTCTTGATTGCTCTCCTCGCGCTCGCGGGTGCGTGGGTCTACGCATCCGCGCGTTAAGTCGTTGAGCGGAACAGAGACGCTCGTTGCGCCGAACGAAGCGTACCCGGATTAGTCCGGCTCAGCCGCGAGCATCTCTTTGAGCTTCTGGACCGTGTTCCAGTTCCGCGCCGTGACCGCTCCACGCAGCTTGAGCTTGCTCAGCACCAACGCGAGTTTGCTCTTCCCTTCGCGCAGCGCTGCCATCGGCAGACTGTTCTGGGTGCCAACGTTCACGCCGCGAAGCAGGAGTGCGTACCGGTTCATCGTGCTTCTCCTAGCAGACCCGCGTCCGACGCGCCGCTGAGCGCAGAGCACCCCGGTGAAAGTCGCCACGAAGTACGTTCAGAGGAAGCGCAACGACAGCGCGCGGACGAGGCGCATCTCAGCGAGAGCAGTCATCGGTTCCGTCTACGCAGCAGCGCAACCGCGCCCAGCAGCACGGCGCTCGCGCTGAACAGGGACGCTGAGCCGTCGCAGCCGCAACCGGAGCTCACGTGCGGCGGTACGACGGGCACCTCCACCGATGCGGGTTCGCTCAGCGGTGAAGCCCGTCCGTCCACGGCAACTGCCTGCAGCGTGGCCCCGCCATCCCGTAGACCCATCACGCGGCTGTCGATCCAGACAGCCACCTCGCCGTTCGAGCGCAGCGGTCCCAGCGCGTAGCGGCCCCTCGCGTCTGGCGTCAGCACGGCGCCGGTCTCCGCGAGATGGACGGCGAGCGGCTTGAGCTCGCTCTCCTCTGGAAGCTGCAAGAACAATTCGGTGAGATCTCCCGCCTCGTTGCGCAGCTGGGCTCCAGCTGACCCGCAGAGCCCGCCGTGCCGGTCGCAAGCACGTCGTTGATGCGCAGCCCGTACGTACCGCGGTGTCTTCC
>JBQTKE010000673.1:0-9677 GCA_052386435.1 Myxococcaceae bacterium | reverse complement strand
GCTGGCGCAGGAGCTTCACGAGCGCGGCGCCAAGCTCTTCATCAGCGACATCAACAAGGACAACTTGCAGCGCGCGGTGAAAGCGTTCGGTGCCACCGCTGTTCCCGACTCGGAGCTGTTCGCGATGGAGGCGGACATCTTCGCGCCCTGCGCCTTGGGCGCGGTACTCAACGACCGCACCATCCCGAAGCTGCGGGTGAAGGCGATCGCGGGCGCGGCCAACAACCAGCTGGAAGAACCGCGTCACGGCAGGGAGCTGGCGGAGCGCGGCATCGTGTACGTTCCGGACTACGCGATCAACGCGGGTGGGTTGATCAACGTCGCGCAGGAAGTCGTGGGCTACGACCGCGACAAGGCGCGCGCTCGGGCGGGCCGCATCTACGAGACGATTGAGGCGATCCTCGAGCGCTCCAAGGCGACGAAGCAGCGTCCGGAAGAAGTCGCTGATCGCATGGTGGAGGAACGGCTCGCCGCGGCCTAACCCGGTGGCGCATTCCTGGCGCTGACTCTGCGGTTGTGCTGAAGATCGTCCATGGCCGTCTCGCGCAAAGGGCGAAAGCCCAAGAAGCAGCAAGTCCAGCGAATGGTCTCCATTCCGCGCGACGTGGTCCTGTCGCCCCAGTCTGAGCTGCCGCGCCATGTTCGCGGGCAGGATCGCTCGCGTCGGAAGAAGAGCGTGGAAGAGCTGTCCTGGCGCCATTTCGACGAGCTCATTCAGCAGCTGGCGAAGGAAGTTCAAGAGACGTTCAAACCGCAAGCAGTGGTGGGCGTCGCGCACGGCGGCGTTTTCGTGGGTGGCGCGGTGGCCTCGGCGTTGGGCTGTGAGTTCTTCCCGGTGCGAATCAGCCGCCGCAGCCGCGACCACAAGAAGCGCGTGAAGCAAGTGGCGGAGATGCCGGCGGAGCTGAAGAAGCGGCGTACGTTGATTGTCGATGACGTCGCGTCTTCGGGGGACACGCTGGAGCTGGCGATCGCGCTGGCGAAGAAGGTGGGCGCGGGCGAGATCAAGACGGCCTGTCTGGTCCGGCGCGAGGAGGGGTACTCGCCGGATTGGTACGCCATCTCCACGGATGGGCTGGTGGTCTTTCCTTGGGACTATCAGACGGTCGTTGAAGATGAGCGCTTCGAGGTGGATCCAGACAAGGCGGGCGCGTGAGGATCTGTCCCGCGTGCGCCTCTGGGCAGAGTGACCTCTCTCGCTTCTGTTCCGCTTGCGGTGCCGCGCTGGATGCGCCCCTCGCCGCGACCGACACGCCGTGCGCGGTTCACCCCAACGTTCCCGCGAAGCGTTCGTGTCCCCGCTGCGCAACGTTCTGCTGCACGGTCTGTCTTTCCAGCGACAAGGAGAGGTGCGCGGCCTGCGACGCGCGTGAGGGCGCGCTGCTTCCTTGGGATCGCCGCGAAGAGCTGGGCATGTTCAAGGCCTACTGGCAGACGAGTTGGATGCTGATGTCCGCGCCGATCCAAACGTTCGCGCGCACCTCGCCGCGAGGGACAGTGGGCTCGTCGCTTCTGTTTGTCATGCTCTCCGCGCTGACGGGTTTGACGACCACGGTGCTGATCTACGCGGGAGTCCTGGGCGGCATCTCCAGGTTCGCCAAAGACAAGCCTGCTCTGACCACGGGCGTCGTCTTGGTGGTGATGGTTCTGTATTACGTGTTCGCGGTGGGCGCCACGGTGGCGTCTGCGCTGCTCTTCTCCGGCCTCGATCACTTGATGCTCAAGCTGTTGGGCGCCAAGCCGTCGACGTGGGAGACGACGTTGAGAGGTCACGCGTTGGGCATGGCGCCGTACCTGGTCGGTGTCATTCCCCTCTGCGGTCTCTACGTCTTTCCGTTCTGGGCGATCGTCCTGCGCATCTTCGCGTTGCGCGCGTTTCACAAGACGACCACCGGTAAAGCGGTGGCGGCGGTGGTCATTCCGTTCGGCGCGTTCGTCTGTCTGATCGTTGCCGGCTACGGCGCGCTGATCGCCGCGATGATGGCGTCTGGAAAGTTCAAGTAGAGCTCCGCCGCTCCCAACGTCGCCAGCTGCGCCAGCACCTTGTCGTGAAGCTCGTCCACGCGCAGATGGAGCTGTGAGACCTCAAGGCTAGACTTGAGGTTGGCGTCGTACTCCGCGTCCGAACGGATGCGGTCCTTCTCGGCCTGGCGGCTCGTACACGCTCTGGCGGCAAGGGCACGAGTCGATCTCCCCGTGGCTCCTGGTTCGGGTTGCCGTTGCGCTAGCCACCGTCCGCCGAACGGGACGGGCGAGGGCAATCGACGAGATAGCACCGCGAGGTGGCTTGCCTTCCTCGCGAATTTGACGATGGATCGTCCGCATTTTCCCAAGCGGCCGAGGCTTTGCGCGCGACGTGATGATCGGGACTGCAGGGCACATTGATGATCTCACCCTGCGCCTCGGCGACAAACGCCTGCTGAGGCGAGGATGAACGGACCTTCGTTCGCGACGCGCCCGAACATGGACCTCACCGACCTGCTGGTGGACGCGGCCCAGCTCTTGGGTGAGCAGACCTCCGAGCAAGCTGTCTGCGCTGCGACCTACGGCTTTTTCTCCGGCCTTCCTCTGGCCGTCGATTTCTACACGCTGAAGGGGCAGACGTTGCTGCCCCTATGGCCGGGCGAGCAGGAGCGCTCGGTGGACGCGGCGACCGCACGTGCGGCGGTGGATTCGGGTCGCGCAGTCTTCTTCGCTCACGACGACGGCTGCGACGTGTATCTGCCCATTGGCGTGGAGCGCGAGGAGTTGTTGATCATCTTCAACACTCGGCTGAGCGCAGGGGACGTGCACGTGTTCAGCCTCTTCGCGCGGCAGGTGGCGATGGCGTTGGCCAACGCGCGCGCGATTTCGGAGTACGAGCGGCGCAACGTGGATCTCGCCGCGGTGGCGCAGGTGGCTCGGCTGGTCGCGCAGCCGCTGCCCGCCCCGTTCGATGCGGTCTTGCTGGAGATCGTCGCGCCCTTGAAAGCGAGCGGCGTGGTGCTGCAGATGCCGGACGAGAGTGGCACCGCGCTGCTGCCGGTCGCGCACTGCGGGCTGGAGCCGGACGCGATCGCGTTCTTGGCGCATCCCACCGTCAAGACGGAGCTGGCGGCGCGCGCGCTGCTCTCGAGTCCCGTCTCCACCTGCGACGCCGCGGCGCTTCCACCCGGTTTCAAGTTCGGCGCCGCGATTCGATTGATTCAAGGCGGCAAGGTTCTGGCCATCCTGCAGGCGCTTCGTCACGACGGCGAGCCGTTCGACAGCGCCTCCCAAGAGTTGCTCCAGACGTTCGGCGATCTGTTGATGTCGACGATCGAGCAGCGTCGCTTGCAGACTGAGTCGTGGCGTCAGCTTTCCGAGACGCAGTTGTTGCTGGAGCTGGCTCGGACCACTTCCGGCACCCTGGAGCTGTCGCGGATTTTGGAAGTGGCGTGCGACTTCCTCGTCAAGCTGCTGGATGTCTCCAACTGCTTCATCCTGCTTCACGATGCGGCCACTCACTCGTTGCAGGGTGCCGCGGCGTCGCGCCATCACCGCGATCTGATCCGCACGGTGAATGTGGCGATGGATCATTCATCGGTCGTGGCTGGTGCCGCCAGAGAGCGGCGGCCGGTGGCGATTGAGGACCTGACGCCGGAGCGACGGACGCTCGAGATTCCGCTGGCCACTCGGCTGCGGCAGAAGGCGGTGCTGGGCCTGCCCATGCTCACCCGCGACGAGTTGATCGGCGTGGTGCTGGTGGATGACACCCGCGGACCGCGCCACTTTTCTGAAGAGCTCATCGGCTTGGCGGAGGCGACGCTCGGTCAGCTTGCGCTCTCCGTGGCCAACGCTCGGCTCTACGCGTCGCTGAAAGAGAGCTACGCCGAGTTGGCGGACACGCGCGCGCAGATGGTGAAGCGCGAACGGCTGGTTGCCCTGGGCGAGCTCTCTGCGATCGTCGCGCACGAGGTCCGCAATCCGTTGGGGGTCATCTTCAACGCGGTGAGCGCGCTGCGACGGCAGCTTCCGAACGAGGGGGATGCGGCGATGCTCTTGGAGATCGTTCGAGAAGAGAGCGATCGCCTGGATTCGATCGTCGGAGAGCTGCTGGACTTCGCGCGGCCGCGGGCTTTGTCCCTGCAACCGGAGGATCTGCAGCGCGTGGTTCAGGAGGCGGTGGATGCCACGCCGGTTCGCCCCGGCTCGTCGGAGCACGATGTGCGCTTCGCCACGCAGATTGAGGAAGGACTGCCTCCCGTTCCCATGGATCAACGGTTGATCCGTCAGGCGCTGGTCAATGTCTTGGTCAACGCGGCCCAGGCCATGCCGCGGGGCGGACAGGTGACCGTCAGCGCGCGCCGGGAACAGCGCAACGGGAAGGCTCTCGTCCGCATTGACTTGGTGGACGAAGGGACGGGCATCCCACCCGAGATTGCCTTCCGAATTTTCGAGCCCTTCTTCACCACGAAGGCCAAGGGAACAGGGCTGGGCCTGGCCGTGGTGAAACGAATCCTCGAGGACCACCAGGGGGAGGTGGAGGTCAACTCGTCTGTCGGCCAGGGCACCACGTTCACCTTCCGGCTCCCTCTGCGCGTGGAGAGTGGTAGAGGTGAAGCACTGTGACCGCCATCGCCGCCGCGTCCGATACCAGGCCGTTGGGAACTGAGCCTCGCGGGCAGATTCTCGTGGTGGATGATCAGCGCAACATGCGCGCCACCACCGCGATGCTCCTGCGCGCGGAAGGTCACACGGTTCTTGAGGCGAGCGCGGGCGAAGAGGCGCTGGGCTTGCTTACGAGTCAGCCGATCGAGCTGCTCGTCACGGACTTGAAGATGGAGCCGATGGACGGCCTCACGCTTCTAAAGAAGGGGCTGGAGGTTTCGCCGCAGACGCAGGTCATCGTTATGACCGCGTATGGATCGATTGAGAGCGCGGTCGAGGCGATGCGCAGCGGCGCGTACGACTACGTCACCAAGCCCTTCAAAGAGGGTGAGCTGATCCACCGCGTGCAGAAAGCGCTGGAGCGCGCCAAGCTGCTCACCGCGGTCAACTTGTTCGCGGGTGAGTTCAACACCCGTCACGGCCTCTCCGCGTTGATCGGTCGCAGCGCGCCCATGCGAGACCTCACCCAGCGGATTGTTCGCGTCGCCGCGTCGGATGCGACGGTGCTGGTGCAGGGCGAGAGCGGAACGGGCAAGGAGTTGGTGGCGCGCGCCCTTCATGCGCAGAGTGGTCGCAAGGACCGGCCGTTCGTTCCGGTGAACTGCGCGGCGATTACCGAGAGTCTTCTGGAGTCAGAGCTCTTTGGGCACGCGAAGGGAGCGTTCACCGGCGCGGTGCGAGCGCGGCGCGGTCTGTTTGAAGAGGCGGATGGCGGGACGCTCTTTATCGACGAGGTCACTGAGACCGCGCCGGCGTTTCAGTCGAAGCTCTTGCGCGTTCTTCAGGACGGCGAGGTTCGACGCGTGGGTGAGTCAACCTCCATGCGCGTGAACGTTCGCACCGTCGCCGCGACCAATCGCGACATTACGCTGGAAGTGGAGGCGAAGCGGTTTCGGCAGGACCTCTACTACCGGCTCAATGTGGTGACCCTGCTGGTGCCTCCGCTTCGCGAGCGGCTCGAGGACATTCCTCTTCTCGCCGAGCACTTCTTGGAGCGGGCCAATGCGCGTTCGGCTCGGAAGAAGCGGCTGACCGCGGCAGCGGTCGAGCACCTGCAGACGTACAGCTTCCCCGGCAACGTGCGCGAGCTGGAAAACTTGGTCGAGCAGGCTGCGGCGCTCAGTGAAGGGGAAGAGCTATTGCCCGAGGATTTTCCGATTCGGACTCGCTCGTCATCTGCTGCCGCGGCTTCGGTCGCGGCTTCTTCGGATGTTGGTCAGCCCGGGGTGGTGGCTCCCAAGTTGGCAGAGGCGGTGGCGGAGGCGGAGCGGAAGGCGATCGTCGCGGCGCTCGATCGCAGTAAAGATTTGGCGGAGGTCGCGGACCAGCTCGGGGTCTCCACCACCACGCTGTGGCGGAAGATGAAGAGGCTGGGACTTAAGACTTTGGCGACTCCGCCGGACGACACCGCGGTGAGCTGAAAAAACTGCAAAGGTCGGGACGCGCTTCGTGCTCGTCTTCGGGCGCGGGCAGGCTTTCGCAGAACCGCGGGCTCGCTGCCGTTGTTTCGGTTTGCCCGGTACGGACTTGTTTTTCCTGGTCTGGGTTGATTCGAGGTCTGGACCGGCCAGGTGACCTACTCCGATGCTCAGTGTTTGGCGTTTCAACGGGCCGATTTCAAGGGTTCATTTCAAATCTGAAATCCCTTTCAATCGTGCAAATGCAATTCACATGACCGCGTCCACTAACCATTTGAATTTGCAGCGCCTAAGGCTCTGTTACCGTGGGCACGGTTAATGCTGTATATCGTCGCCGAGTACAGCGAAATCCGGTTGAAGGAGGTTCCCCCCCACCACTTCAGCACTCTCGCTGTGCTTCTTTGAGGACCCGCGGCCCGATGCCCTGTGGTGTCGGGCTGCTTCATTTGCGGGGCCCGTGCGAAGCGAGCCAGCCGAGAAACGAAAGTAGGTCGAACAGACCGAAAAACGCTGCGCGAGCTTTCAAGACCCAAAGATGCTGCTCGCCTGACTCAACCAAGTGGAGACCGGACCGGGCATAACCCCCATCCCAATCACCGCGATGGTCGAAAGCACCAGCGCCAGCTCCGTCGCCCAGAACCGAACCGGCGAGGGCGCGTTCTCCGGCGCCGGCCGCATGAACATGTAAACGACCACGCGCAGGTAGTAGTAGATGGCGGCGGCGCTGGTGAGGATCCCGACGACAGCCAGCCAAACCAGACCCGCGTCCACCGCGCTGCGGAAGATGAGCAGCTTCCCCATGAAGCCAACCGTGGGCGGAATCCCTCCGAGGGAGAGTAGACACGCGGCCATCGCGAACGCCCAACCTGGCTTCCGCTGAGCAAGACCCGCGAACCGCTCCAAGTCCCACGCGTTCCCCTTGTCCTCGTCCTCGCGTCGCTCCAGCGCGCTCAAGGTCCCGAACGAGCCCAGCGTCGTGACGGTGTACCCCAGCAAGTAAAAGAGGATCCCCTTGAACGCGTCGCTCTGCAGTGCATCCGGCGCACCCGCGCCGAGCAGAGGCCCCGCCGAGAAGAGCCCCTCGCCACCGGGCTTCGCAAAGAGCGCGGTTACGCCCAACAACAGATAGCCGGCGTGAGCGATCGACGAATACGCCAGCATCCGCTTCACGTTGCGCTGCGGAATCGCCAGCAGGTTGCCGACCAGCATCGTGAGCACCGCCAGACCGCCAAAGAGCAGGACGGGCAGCCGCGGCGAAACGTTGGGCATAAACACCAGGAACACGCGGACCAGCGAGGCGAACGCGGCGGTCTTCACGCCGGCGCTCATCAGCGCGGTCACGGGGGTGGGCGCGCCTTCGTACACATCCGGCGTCCACATGTGGAAGGGCACCGCGGCGATCTTGAACGCGAACCCCATGGCGATCAGCGCCACGCCCACGTACGCCAGCGACGACTTTTCGGGATCTCCAAACGCTACGGCCAGCGGCTCCTTCATGTCGGAGAGCAAGGTGCTGCCAGTGACACCGTAGAGCAGCGCCGCGCCATACAGCAGCACCGCGGAAGAGAACGCGCCCAGGATGAAGTACTTGAACCCAGCCTCCGCCGGTCGCGGTCCGCGGCGCAAGAAAGTCGTCAGCGCGTAGGTGGCAAGCGAGAGGATCTCCAAGTTCACGAACAGGGTGATCAGCTCCGCGGAGATCGCCAGCAAGCTCATCCCCGCCACGCCGAAGAGCATCAACGCGTAGAACTCGCCGCGTTCAGCGTTGCGGTGGCGCAAGAAGCCGGACGTCAGCAGCAGCGCCAGAAACAGCCCCACGCAGAGAATCACGGTGAGCGCGCTGGAGAACGGATCGACCACGCCGAACTTGAGGAACACGTAGCCGCCGGGCTCCAGCACGTTCTTGAACGAGAGGTAACCCGCCAGCACCGCGCTCACCGCGCCGATCACCGGTTGGTGAGTGCGCGAGCCGCCGGTGAGGAAGACCTCGGAGAGCAGCAACAGAATCGCTCCCGCGGTCAGCACCAGCGCGGGGAGGACGGGCAGAAAGTCTCTGCCGGTGAGCTCGGGGATCGTGATTGCGGTGAAGAGGGCGAGAGAGCTCATGGCGCTTTCTCCGGAGCCAAGCCCGGAACCATCGACGGGAGAAGAGGACGGGCCGCGTTGTTGGGATTCGCGACCATGAAGCGGTTAGGGGCCTGCTGCGCGCCGGGGGGAGGCACCGCCTGCACTTGGCCGACGACGGCGTGAGGCGCAGGCTCCGCCGGAAGCGACAGGGCGGTGATGCGCACCAGCTCTTCCGGAATGGGCTGACCAGAGCCGACCAGCGCGCGCGCTTGGAATCGCGCGGCGGACGGAGCCAGACGGTCCAGGAACGGCTGCGGCATCAGGCCCATCAACCCAATCAGCGCCAGGAAGGGCAGCGTCGAGACGAGCTCGCGGCCATTCAAATCCTGCAGCCCGTCGTTCTCCTTGGTGACGGGACCGAAGAAGACCTTCTGCACCATCCAGAGCATGTAGCCCGCGCCCAAGATGACGCCAGTCGTCGCCAGCACGCTCAACGTCATCCCCAGCTTGCTCTTGAACGCGCCGAGCAAGACCAGAAACTCACCCACGAAGCCGTTGGTGCCCGGCACCGCCACGGACGAGAAGGTGACGATGACGAAGAACGCGGTGAAGAGCGGAATCACCTTCGCCAGGCCGCCGTACTCGGACATCAGGCGGGTGTGGCGCCGCTCATAGAGCATGCCGAAGAGGAGGAAGAGCGCGCCGGTGGACACGCCGTGGTTCAGCATCTGGTACGCGGAACCGCTCGCGCCTTCGACGGTGAACGCGAACATGCCCAACATGCAGTAGCCCAAGTGGGACACGGAGCTGTAGGCGATGAGCTTCTTGATGTCCCGCTGCGCCAGGCACATCAGCGCGCCGTAGACGATGCCAATCACCGCCAGCACCGCGATGGGGATCTGGTACTGCCGCGCGAAGGTGGGGAAGAGCGGCACCGCGAACCGCCAGAAGCCGAACGTGCCCATCTTCAACATCACCCCGGCCAGAATCATCGAGCCCGCGACCGGCGCTTGCACGTGCGCATCCGGCAACCAAGTGTGAACGGGGAAGAGCGGAACCTTGACCGCGAAGGCCAACGTGAACGCCAGGAACATCCACGGCCCGAACTTCGCCAAGGCCTGCGCCGCCGGGATGAGTCCGCCACACTCCGTGGCCGGCACGCACTTCGCGAGCTGCCGGGTCGCCGGTGAGAGCGCGTTGTAAATGGTCGCGTAGTCGAACGAGCGACCGCCCGCGGGCTGGCTGATGAAGTACAGGCCCAAGATCGCCACCAACATCAGCAGCGAGCCGATCAACGTGTAGATGAAGAACTTCATCGCCGCGGCTATGCGCCCCTCGGAGCCCCAGACCCCCACCAGCAGGTACATGGGGATGAGCATCGCTTCCCAGAAAATATAGAAGAGGACCAGGTCCAGCGCCCCCAACGCGCCCAGCATCGCCGTCTGCAGGACGAGCAGCGCCAGGTGGAACTCCTTCACGCGCGAATCAATCGACCGCCACGACGCCAGCACCACCAGCGGCCCGAGCACGCCGGTCAGCAGCATCAGCGAGACGGCCAAGCCG
>JBQTKE010000672.1:0-2761 GCA_052386435.1 Myxococcaceae bacterium | reverse complement strand
CTTGCTCCAGCCCCAGCAGCTTGCGTGCGGCTGTAGGCGGTTGACTCCGCCGCAAGTGTGCTCGATGCACCCTCACGAAGCCTTCACAACACGCGCGCTGCTGCTCACCCTGTCCCGCAAATCAGCGAATCGATGAGCTCAAGCTCCATCCCCTCGTGGAGGCCGCTTGATTTTCGGCTTTCCGCTGGGGCTGCTCGCGCTCGGCACCTGGATCCCGTTGGCCGCGACGTACTTCCTGCGCCGCAAGCAGCAACCACGACGGGTGAGCGCGCTCTTCCTGTGGCGTGCACCGCAGCACCGCGCGCAATCAGGACCGCGGTTTGAACGCTTCTCACGCGAGCTGTCGTTTCTCCTCGAGTCCCTCGCGATTCTCACGGGAGCGCTCTACCTCGCGGACCTGCGAATCGGCGAAGCCCGCGAACGAACCCATGAGGTCATCGTTCTAGATCTAGACGGCAGCCTCTCGATGTCCGCGGATGCCCCTGCGGAGCCAGGGGAGGAATCCGCGCTGGACGTGACGAAGCGTCGCGCCCAAAGGCGTCTGCGTTAACGTGATCAAATCCGAAACGAAAGGTTACGCACCCTTGCAATTGGACAGAGCAACTCCCGCTGCCGCGTCGTGACAATCCGTGAAGTGAGCCTTCTCCGATTGCCGTCGCATGGCTTGCCCAGCGTCTCTCTGCTTCAGCGACAAGGCTTTTCACAACCCGTTGCCGAGCGAATCCTGCAGCTTAGACCCGACGTGGCGGACCGGATTGTGACAACGCCACGCGGCGAGAACGCGGACATTCCCCGCTTCGCCCGCCCTTACTGCGGCCCTGACACGCACTGGAGAGGCGAGCATGTCTCCGACGGTCGCGCCCTCACCCTGCTTCGCGGCGTTCGGGTTCCGCTCGACGAGTTCGACCCTACCCGCGCGGGCGGATACAACCACGACCTCTTCACCTCCGAGCACCTCGCCATCGCCCAGCAATACATGGGTCGGCAAGGCAGCACGGTGAAGCTCAGGGTTCCGCGCTTCGAGGTTTTCGCCGCGAGCAACCTTGCGCCCGAACAAGCCGGACATCCCGTTCTGCGACACGATCGGTTGCCGGATCTCACCCCGTTCATCGAAGCCGTGCGCGACGCAACCGACAGCGGCTGGCGCGCCTTTGATCCTGACGACATCCGCCAAGACTAGGCGGCGACCTTGCCGCGCCAGTCGGACCTGCCCCAGAACAGTACGTTTGCGACGCGCGAGAAACCTTTCACGCCTCTTCTTCGATGATTCAAAGGGCGGGTCATTGATGCACGTGTTTGCGCTGTTTGGCGTTCTCATTGGGGTGTTGTTTCGCGTGGTTGCCCCCTCTTGGCGATCGGCCTCACCCGGCATCACCGGCGCGACGCTCGCGGTCTCCGTCATGGGCGCCATCGTCGCCGCGGTCATCGTCTCCGCGCTTACGCCGACCGGGGAGTTCCTCGACCTCAGCCCCTTCACGGCAACAGCCTCCGTGGGCGGAGCGCTCGCGGCGGTAGGCCTGCTCGGCACACCCCCTCCGCGTCCGGAACGCGAAGAGTCGATGCTTTCGCCTGTGGTTGTCGACTGAGTACCACCCCGCTCCGTGGACGAAGAGGAACAGCAGCACGAAGCAGAACACAGACCACCGCGAGCTCGCCCTTGTTGACCATGGGCGCCCGCGACGAACTCAATCACCGCGCCAATAACCGCCGGGAACCGCCGGGCGTCTGAGCGACGAGAAAATCGACCTCAGAAACCGCCCATCCAGATCCGGAGTTTATCGATCAACTCTTTGCGCTGAGCGAGCGTCGAGAAGAGGTGATCGGCCCGAGGCCACAGCTCCACCTCCACCTCCCCACGCAAGTGCGGCGCGTGGAGCATGTCGAAGAACTGATCGCGGTAGAAATACTCGGTCCGCGCTCCGCCCGTGTAGATGTAGAGCTGGCGCACGTTCCGCCCGACCAGAGTGTCAAGGTCTTTTCGGAGCTGTTCCGGCGTTGGATATTCGCGGGAGAAGACAGACATCCGCTCCTGCACTTCGCGCGTGCGTCTCAAAATCCTCTGCCGCAAAAAATCCTTCAGCTTGCGGCGCCACTGATGGCGATCCAGCAGTCGCACTGAGTACCAACGAACCCAATAACCCGTCGTGCGATACCCGTAACCATCCAACCAGATCACGCCGACCACTCGCGGGTCCCGCACGCTGGTCGGGTGCACGGCATCGACGCCCGAGCAGAGCCCCGCGAGCGCGAAGCGATCCACCATCCGCGTCTTCTGCAAAAAATCGAGCGCGTCCTTCATATCCAACACACTGCGCTCGTTGTCCGACTGCGCGTCGCGCCGAACTTCGCTGTCGCCACGGCCAGAGAGATCAAACCGGAACACGCGATAGCCATCCGCCGCCAACGCCCGCGCGGTCTCCACGTTGAGCCGGTTCGGCCCCACGCGGTGATTCATTCCAATGTTGGTCAGCACCAGCGTCGGCGCCGAGGCGCGCTCACTGCCCGCGTCGGGGTCGGTGAGCACCCCGACGAGACAGCCTTCGGGGCCGAAGCGGAAGACGCGCTCTTTCACGCCGCCCTCTGAAGAACCTGCGAGACGATGCCTTGAAGAATCAGACTCGAGAGCATCGCGGACTCCACATCCCCTCGCCCGCCACCCGCGCCTTCCGGCACGAAGAGGTATTGAAGGTCTACGCCCGCGCTCTTGTAGTGCTCGCGCAGCGCCGCGTACTCGGGCAGCTCGTCCGACACCGCAAGCACC
>JBQTKE010000671.1:0-11095 GCA_052386435.1 Myxococcaceae bacterium | reverse complement strand
CGCCTTCGTGCCCAATAGCAGGGGCTGTGCCAACGCGGCTTCGTTCAACTCGCCGTTTGCGCGGCGATCACCGCCACGACGGCCGTGCTCCCTTCAACCGTCGCCGCGCAAACGCCTATTTGTTAGTGAGTGATCACTCACTAACTTTGGGAAGTCCACGAAAAATCTGAGCCATCGGGACCGGGGGCCAGAGCAGCTCCCCCGTGGGCAAATGGGCGGCGTGCGCGAGTCAGGTCAGCTCATGGGGGAGAGGACTGCGTTCCCGTTCGAGGGCCGCGCGCAGAGCCTGTTTGAGGTACTGCTTGGGGTCGACGCCGTTGAGCTTGGCGTTCTCGACAAGGACAAGGCTGTAGAAGAGGGAGGAGGCCACCTCGGTGCCCGGCCGCTTCCCACAGAGCCCTTCGCCGTGAGCGCATCGTCCCAAGCTGCGGAAGAGAATCGAGTCGGTCCTAGAAGAAGGCGAAGCGCTCCCGTAACGCGGCGCGAACGGGCAAGTACGTTCCAGGCAAAGTCGTGATGCAGCGGCTGGAGAAAATTCTGAGGGCTACTCCCTCATCAGCGCGGCGCCCCAGTGAAAGCCGGCGCCGAGGCCGACGAAGCAGACCAAGTCGCCCTTCTTCACGCGGCCGCTCTTGCGGCACTCATCGTACGCGATGGGGATCGTCGCTGCGGTGGTGTTCCCGTAGCGCTGAATGTTGTTGTAGATGCGGCTGTCTGGCAGCTCGAGCGCCTTCTGCACCGCTTCGCTGATGCGCAAATTGGCCTGGTGAGGAATCACCAGGTCGATGTCGTTGAGCGAGACGCCGACCTTCGCGCAAACCGCGCGCACCGCTTCCGGCATTTTCACCACGGCCATCTTAAAGACGGACTTGCCGTCCATCACGGGAACTTGGCGTCCCTCGCGGAAGTGCGTGTCGCTGAAGTACGGGCGGTACTTGAAGCCGCCGGAGGGGACATAGAGGCTCTCCGCCTTGCTGCCGTCTGAGTAAACCTCAAACCCGAGCACACCCCGGTTCGGATCATTGGTGGGACCGAGCACCAGCGCGCCCGCCGCGTCGCCGAAGAGGAGGGTGCGGTCGCGGAACTTGGTGTTCCAGTCGAACTCTTCCTTGGGCAGCGGCACGTCCGTCTTGCCGGTGATCAAGTCCCAAGCATGCTTGGTCCACGGCATGAAGCCTGAGTGGACCTCCGCGCCGACGAACAGCAGCCGCTTGGCGACGCCGCTCTTGATCAGCGCGTCGCAAACTTGGAGGCCGTAGACGAAGCCGCTGCATTGCTGACGGATGTCGAGCGCGGGGACGTTGCGCAGCCCCAGCTTGTGCTGCAGCAAGCTGCCGCAGCCCGGGAAGTAGTGGTCCGGGGTCATGGTCGCGAAGACCACGTAGTCAATCTCGTCCGGACCCACGCCCGCCGCTTCCATCGCCTTGCGAGACGCGGCAACGCCGAGGTCCGAAGTACCTGTACCTTCCTCGACGAAGTAACGTTGCTGGATGCCGGTCCGCTCTTGAATCCAGGCGTCCGAGGTCTCACAGATCTTCGTGGCGGCGTCGTTCTTCACGCAGACTTCGCCCGTGACGAAACCTGTGCCCAGAACCTGAGTGCTCGCGATGGTCATGGCCGGCTGCATACGGCCATCCCGCGTCGTCACGCAAGCGTCACGCGCGAACTGGAACCCCCGCCAAGCCATAGAAGAGACGCGCGCTCCAGCTCGGCGCCATCTACTTACGGGTCTTTTTTCCCTTCCAGCATCTTCACATCGACGAGGTCCTTGTTGCGACCGGCAGCCCGCTTGTTGGTCAGCAACGCTTCGCTTCCGAGGAATCCGTCTCCCTCAAAGAAGGCCGTCGCGCCGCGTCGGTGAAGGAGTAGGGTCCCCGGCCCAATGCGTTCTTTGATCCGTCTGAGTGTCGTCGTCGCGTGGGCCGCGCAACTCGGGCTGGGCTGTGCCCACTCTCCTTCCGCCACGACGCGGCAACCTCTCGTCGCCGCGTCGACCGGCACATTGCTTCAGCTGGTGGAGAGCAGTCCCACTGAGACAACACTCGATCATCCAGATATCCCAGACGCGTTCATCCTCTGGCCAGAGCTGATCAACGGAGCGAAGAGATCAGTCGACGTGGCGCAGTTCTACGTGAGCAACAACCCGCTCAGTCGTCTGGAGCCCGTGCTTCGAGCGCTCGAGGCCGCCGCCCAGCGGGGTGTCCAAGTCCGAGTTCTCGCGGAAGAGAAGTTTTATAAGACCTACCCCGAGAGTCTCGACCGGCTTGGCGCGCAGCCCGGCATCACCGTCCGCCGCTACGACGTCGCTCCGCTGATGGGCGGGATCCTCCACGCGAAGTACTTCATCGTCGACGGGAAGACCGCTTATCTCGGGAGCCAGAACTTCGACTGGAGATCTCTCGAGCACATCCAAGAGTTGGGAGTCGAAGTTCAAGACGCGAACACCGTGGAGGCCCTTGCCGATGTGTTTGAGACGGATTGGCAGCTCGCGAATGGAGAGTCCCGCGACGCACGGATCAGTCGAGGTCGCCGCCAGTTTCCGTCGCAGGTCGCGGGCGTGCGAGTCACCCCCGTCTTCAGCCCCAAAGGCTTTCTCCCTGACGAGTCCCTCTGGGATCTGCCGAAGTTGCTCCAGATGATCGACTCCGCGAAGCACAGCGTTCGAGTTCAAGTGCTCACGTACAAAGCATCGGCCCGGAAAGGCGGCGGATGGACGGAGCTCGACGACGCGCTCGTTCGCGCTGGCGCGCGGGGCGTGAAGGTCGAGCTGCTCGTCTCCCACTGGGCCACACGGAAGGGCACGAAGGGCGGGTTGGAACGTTTGGCGAACAATCCCAACGTGGCGGTGAAGGTCCTCACCGTCCCCACGGCCTCCAGCGGAGAGATTCCTTTCGCTCGCGTGACCCACGCCAAGTACATGACCGTGGACCGCGAGAGGGCCTGGATCGGTACCAGCAACTGGGAACGCGACTACTTCTACGCGAGCCGAAACGTCGGTGTCATCATCGAGGGCGCTGCCTGGGTGAAGGCGCTGGAAGGCTTTTTCGAAAGCAGTTGGAACAGCGCGTACACGCGTCCGTTGGCTTCGCGCTGATCTGAGCACGGGCTAGTCCGCGAAGAGGAACGTGCCGAGGAGAACCCAGCGGCGCGCATCTTGTTCCTGCTTCGGCTTCGCGACCAGCGGCGTCGTGTAGTGCCAGAAAGGAAGCCGATACGCAGTGACGCCGCCAACCGTCGCCACGGAGCGGCACTCTGAAAAGTGTCCGTCGCGCTCGTAGATCAAGAGCTGATCCCGCACGCCGCGCGTCGAGAACGTCAGGTGCACGTCGATATAGCCGCCGCGCGCGTCTGGCTCTTCCGGGTGGTGATCATTGTGTGGCCCGGTGTAATCGCCCGGCGCGTAGCAGAGCGTCTGAATCCCGTGGCCTTTCTTGAGCCGCCGGCCGCTCAGCGCGGTGGCGAACGCGTGGAACGACGGCGAGCGAAGCATCTGCACCAGCCCGCACGCTACGGCCGCGCGGTACGCCTTCGCGCGCCGACTCTCCAGCAGCGCGGTGCGCGCGCGGACAGTCTTGGGAAGCCGCTCCGAGTAGTTCTCCCTCATCCCGGTCAGGGCTTCTTCCGGAATGGGATCCTCCATGAGCGTCAGGACGTCCCGCATCGTGCGCTCGAGAAGCACCAGCGTGGCGCGCGAGGCACGCGGGTCCAGCAGACCCTCATCAGCGACGAACGGTTGATTGTAGAGCGCCCCATAGAGGGGAGACTTCCCCTGCAGCAACCGCCGACCACGCGGCGAGAGGAGCTCAGACAGCTCGGCAGGGAATCGGCGCATTCACTTGTAACGCACAACGCCCACGCGCGGCGGTCCGCGGCGTGGGCGTTCGGTGCAGCGCAGCGAGAGTGCTCTTTAGCCGCGCTTTTCTGCTTCGGAGATCATCTCCAGGAAGCTTTCCAGCGTGCTGATCCGCGTCTCGCGAGCCGAGAGCTGGCGGATGAGCTGATCATTCTCCGCTTCCAACGCGGCGATCATCTCGTCCTTCGCTCTGATCTGCGCTTCCAGCTTGATGATCCGCTCGTCCTTTTCTTCGGAGCGAGCCATCACGCGGTCGGCGAGATCGCGCACGTTGTCCAGCGTCTCGCGGAGCTGGTTGCGCTCCGTGATCAGCTGATCGAGGACGTAGCGCTCGGCGGGGGACCGCTCTTGTCCGCGGCGGTCCTTGCGCCGAGGCTGATGGGAACCCGGGGTCCGGAACAACGCTGTCGACGTCGTATCAACTGCATCCACTGAAGCACCTCCAGCAAATCGGACCGCGACAGCATGGTGACGATCCCTTCCGGCCACAACTGGGAACGTCCGTCGCGGGAACATCGCGAAATATGAGCCAGGGACCCTAGCACACATCAAGCCCCCTTTGACCACTGTCACCAAATTGATTCGGATATTGCGCACTTACACACGCGCATGGCTTTTGGGGGTAGAGGGGCGGCCATGTCTGGCGCCCTCCTCGACCGTCTCCGTGATCCCGCGGACAACGCCCCCACCGCGCAGCTCGTCTCGCTGTGGCTGGATCACGTCCTGGCCCAACCGGTCTCCCACTGGCTGCCGCCGGAGCGCACAGTGGCGATCGTCCTCAACGCGTTCAGCGCCTGGGCAAACACCGCGTCCGCGGAAGAAGCGCTCCTCGACGCGATCACAGAATGGCAAAAACGCGCGGCCGCCACACCGCAGCGGCTGCACCAACTGGTCTCGCAGGAGCTTCAACAAGGCGCGCAGGCGCTCACCGGCCGCGCCTTCTCTCCCGACAAGACGTTGGTGCTGGCGATCATTGATCGCGAACCGTTCCGCCAGCTGCTGCGCACATTGCTCATCGACGCGCTGCTCGAGTTCGGACGTCAGCTCCGCACGCCCGCGTCTGGCGTCACCAAAGGACTCACCGGCTTGGCGAAGATGGCCGCCAGCACCGCGCGCTCCGCCACCGGTTCATTGGGCGCGCTCGCAGAAGGCATGGTCGGCGCGGTCTCCGGCGAAGTGGAGCGGCAGTTCGACAAGCGCGTGGGCGACTTCGTGGACTCCGCGCTCTCCGGCTTGATGAAGAAGCTGGCGGATCAACTTTCTGATCCAAAGCGCGCCCAAGAGCAGGCGGCGCTGCGGCAAGAAATTCTCGACGGTCTGCTCGACCTCTCGCCCGCACAGCTTTCACGCGAGCTGGATCGCGCGGATCTCCCCGGCGCCCTCGCGCTGATCCGCGGCTCCGTTCTTCGCTTCGTCGAGTCGGCGGAAGGGAAGAAACAACTCACCCAAGCGCTAAAGACCCTCACCGCAGCCCGCGCTGATCAACCCACGCGTCGGGTGCTTGAAGAGCTGGGCCTGCTTGAGGTCTTTCTCCGCCACGGACGCGAATTGGGACGCGAACAACTGCAGAGCTTCTTCGCCTCCGACGCCTTCGCCGTCTGGTGCCGCGCACTGCCGTAGCGTTTCAGGCCGCCCGTCCGGTCGGGTTTGGCGCCTACGCCAGCGGGGTTCTGCGCACGTTCGCGCAGGATCTGCCCAAGGATCCGAAAACAAGCAGCTTTTTGGTTTTTCGTTATCCTGCGAAGGCCGTGCGTCCGCGCTGAGCTCCTTTGAAAACCTAACCGAACCACCGAATGCCTCCTTCGAATCCATTCGACGATCCGCAGAACCAGTCTGGGGTGATGCGCACGCGCATGTTCTTGCTCGTGGCGATCCCTCTGGCCATTCCGCTGCTCTACTCGTTGGTCTACGCGCCCATTCGTCACGGCAACGCGTTGACCGACAACGCCATGCGAAATGCGCAGGCGTTCAGCTCGCTGCTGGCCTCGGGGGTCTCCGAGCAGCGGATCTGGGAGGACAAGGCCCAACTGCTTCGTCACCTGGAAGCCGCCGGCCGCGCCGAATCGGACGCCGCGTATTTCGTGGCGTACGGCAAGGACGGCGCAGAGCTCACCCGGCACAAGGTGCTCCCCGAGGCGGACGTTCCTACTCAGACCCCTGGCGCCACGGTCACCGCGGTGGAAGACAATAAGTATCTGCACGTCACGGTGCCGGTGCTGCGCGACGGCCAGCATGTCGGCTCGCTGCGCACCGGCTTCGCCACCAAGCGGTTGGGCGAAGAGGAAGCGCACTTCCGCTGGCTGTCCTTCGTCCTCTGTCTCGTCGTCTTGGCGGTCGCTGGCGCGGTCGCGGTCTTCTTAGGCCGAAGTCTGGGCAACCTGTATCAGCTGCTGCGCGGCTCCATGCGCACCACGGCGAAGCGGGTCGATGACCTGGTGAATCAGCTGGCCGCGGTGACGGCCGAGCAGACCAGCGCCGCGTCCGAAGAATCCACGGCACTGCACGAGTCCAACTCCACCGCTGCCGACGTGGGCCAAGCCGCCACCAACGCGGCGATGCGCGCCTCCGCGTTGATCGAAGGCGGTGCGCGCGCGGAAGAAGGTGCCGCGTCCGGTCTCGACTCCGTAGGCTCCGCCATCTCCGCGATGCGTCAAGTGCGCGAGCAGATGAACACCATCGGCAACACGATTGGTGCGCTCTCTGAACGCGCGGCGACGATTGGTGAGATCGCCAGCACCGTGGCGCTGCTCGCCGAACGCAGCAACCTGCTCGCGCTCAACGCGGCGATTGAAGCGGCGCGCGCCGGAACCCAGGGCCGCGGCTTCGCGGTCGTCGCGCAGGAAATGCGCAGCTTGGCGGACGGCTCCAACCGCTCAGCCGGTCAGGTGAAGTCGATCATCGGAGAGATTCAGTCCGCCATCGTCCGCGCCGTGGCGGACGCGCGCGAAGGTGAGCGCCGCGTGCAGAACGCCGAATCTCTAGCGGATCGCGCCGGAGAAAACATCCGTTCCTTCGCGGAGACCACGCGCGAGTTCGCCAAGCTGGGCAAAGAGATCGCCGCGTCCGCCAATCAGCAGAGCGTGGCCATTGAACAGATGGTGGAGTCGATCAGCCACGCGACCCAAGCGGGCGGCACCCAGTTGGAGACCACCAAGCAGGTGGAAGAGACCGCCCGGCAGCTTCGACAGCTCTCCCGGGAAATGTTGGACGCGGTGGCGTCCGGTGGGAGCAAGAGCCTTTAGCGCATGAACCGGACCGGCCCCGAAGACTTGGTGTTCTTCCTCATCGCACAGAAGCGCTTCGCGTTTCCGTCCGTGGTGGTGCACGAAGTGTTGCCCATGGTTGAGCCCACCAGCGTTCCGGGTTGGCCGGAGTACGCGCTGGGTTTGATTGACGTGCGCGGTGTGCTCATTCCGCTGCTCGACGTCTCGCCGATGCTTGGTCAGCCAGAACGTCCGCTCTCTGCGGAACAGTACGTGCTGCTGTTGGAGGCGTTTCAGCGCCCGTTCGGCATCGTGGTGGATGCGGTGGAGGGCGTTCGCAGCAGCATTCTTCCGCACGGCGAAGGCATTCCTTCCGCGGAGTTCTTGGGAACTCCCTTGGTCTGCCGCGGCGTGGTGATGGAGCCGGACGGTCCGGTGATGCTGTTGGATCCGGACGGGCTGGTTCAGGCGGGCGGGATTCCCACCGTGCCGGGAGGGTTGCGTCCTGAAGCGGGAGGCTTGCGGTGAGCAGCGGCGAGGACGCTCGCTCCGAAGATTCCTCCGACGTGACCGAATTGGTCCGCGCGGTGGAGAAGCGCTTCGGGCTGCGTCTTCACGTGGGCTTTCACACGGTGCTCGCGGAGCGGGCCTTTCTCCTCCTGGGCCACCACGGCGCTACCACGCTCTCTGATGTGACGCGGCGCCTGCGCGACGCGGACGACGAAGATCCCATTGTCATCGCCATGGGGCAGGCGGCGTCGATTGGCGAGACGTATTTCTTTCGCAGCCCCAAGCAGCTCAAGGTGTTGGAGCGGATGATCCAGCAGCTGGCTGAAGCGAAGCGCGCGGTGAACCACCGGGTGATGCGGCTCTGGTCCGCGGCGTGCGCGACCGGCGAAGAGCCGTACACGCTGGGGATGATCTGCCAGCGGGTGATTCCGGATTTTCGCGTGCAGATCTTCGCGTCGGACATGAACGCGGCGGCGTTGCAAATTGCGGCCACGGGCGAGTACCGCAAGCGCTCTTTCCGCGGCGTGGATCCTTCGACACTGCCGTTCCTGCAGTCGCGCGGTGACCACTGGGTCGTCGACAAAGAGCTGCGGCAACGGGTGGTGTTCACCGAGCTCAACCTCACCCAGGACGCGATCCCAGATTCATCACGCGGACTGGCCAACTTCGACCTCATTCTCTGCCGCAACGTCCTCATCTACATCGACGAGGACAAGATTCCAGAGGTGATGCGCAAGCTGGCTGCTGCCGCGACGGCGCGATCGCTCATCGCACTCACGCCGGCGGAGACGCCATCAGGTCGTCACCTGCCCGGGTTCACCACGGGGCCAGAGGGGATCTTCCTTCGCGTCAAGGAAGGGATTCGGGCGGGGAAGCCGAAGACGTCCCCCACGCCCTCAGCGAAACGCGCCTCGGAGACGCTTGCTCCGCCCGCGAGCAAAGGCGGCCATAGCAAAGCGCATGCGCGTGAGAAGAGCGATCTGCGGGCGCAGGCCGAATCGGTGGAAGCGCTGCGCCTGGCGCGCGAGGCAGCGGACAAGGGGCAGCTGGGCGAGGCGCTGCGGCTGGCCGAGCACGCCGCGGGGTTGGCGCCTTCGGAAGCGCAGCCTTGCTACCTGCTGGCGGTAGTGAGCGCGGCGGCGGGTGAAGCCGAACGCGCGCAGCGTTGCTTTGAGAGAGTGTTGTTCTTGGACCGTAGTTTTGTCGCCGCGGAGCTGGGCCTGGGCGAGCTCCTGTCGAAGAGCGGGCGGCGAGAAGAAGCAGTGAAGCATTTGAACCGAGCGCAGCGACTCCTCTCGAAGCGCGCGCCTGAAGAGCTGGTGGAGGGTCTGGATCTCTCCGTCGCTCTCACAGGACGCCTGCTCGAAGGGCTGCTCACGCAAGGAGACCACGCGTGACCGACCTGATCGGAAATCCCCGGCTCCTCGACATTCCGGAAGAGGACCGCAAGCTTCTCAAGGAACGTGCGCGAGAGATCGCCAAGCGGCCGGAGAGCGCGGAGCTCACGGACGGACTCGAAGCGCTGGAGCTGCACAGCCGCGGGCAGAACTACGCGATTCCTCTCTCAGCCATCTCATCGATCACGGAGCTGTCCTCCATTGCCGCCATTCCCCGCGCCCCTTCGGCGGTGCGAGGGTTGGTGAGCGTGCGGGGTGAAGTCCTTCTCGCGGTGGAGCTGGCGTTGCTCACCGGTGGCGCGGGCAGCGGCATCGCGGATTTGAGACGCGTGG
Organism: Myxococcaceae bacterium; assembly: GCA_052386435.1. Taxonomy (GTDB): domain Bacteria; phylum Myxococcota; class Myxococcia; order Myxococcales; family Myxococcaceae; genus JBQTKE01. The sequence continues at coordinate 1,799 of JBQTKE010000671.1, read as the reverse complement.
TGGTGGTGGGGGTGGATTCGCTGCGGTTGGCGATCTTGGCCGAGCGGATCATCTCGGTTCGCCAAGTGCAGGCCGGCAACTTCCGCGCGGATCGAATGAGCCAGTTCCCCTTCGTGGTGGGAACGGATGAGAACTTCCTATCGTTGGTGGATCCGGCAGCGTTGATCAACTTCGCGTTCCGACAGCTGGGGGGGGCAACTTGAGCACCGGCGAGCTGTTCGAGGTCTTCCGCGAAGAGGCCACCGAAGCGATCGCCCGTGTGCAGCGGTTGCTGATGGAGCTGGAGACGTCGGCGCCCGGTGAGGAGCTTGGCCCCAAGATTCAGGAGATCTTCCGCCACGCCCACACGCTCAAGGGCAGCGCGTCCGCCGTGCAGCGGCAGGACATCGCGGAGGTCGCGCACCAGTTGGAGTCGTGTCTCGATCAAGTCCGGCGCAATCTGCTCTCACCGGGGAAAGCCCTCACCGACGCCAGCTTCGCAGCCATCGACCTGCTCACGGTGGCGCTGGAGCGTGAGCTGAACCGGGAGGAGATCGTGCGCGTCTCGAAGACGCTGGAGAATCTCCGTCGCACCGCGCATCCACCGCCTGCTGCCGCGCCATCCGCAGCGGAAGCCGCGGAGAAACCGGACGATAAGACTCCGCTTCCCGCCGCGAAGAAGAAGATTGCGGCCAAGCAGAGCGCGGAGGAAGCCTCCAGCGCGTTCTTCCAGTCACTCGCTTCGCTGGGACGAGAAGATCTCCAGGACAAAGGCGCGTCCGCCGCGGAGGCCGCGGATCGTCTGGCGAAGAGCGCGCGGGTCACCAAGTCGAAGCGGCTCTCCCGGGTGGTGGCTGCGATTCACAGCGCGTTGCTCGCGGCCAGCCAGAAGGACGGCGTCAAAGGCGCGCTCTTGGAAGCGGCGCTGATGGCGGCGGACTTCATCCAGTCAGATTTGGGCGCGGGCGCGTCCGACGAAGAAGCTGACGCGGTACTGGCGGTGATTGAATCCGCGCAGGCCGCGCAGGCCAAGGTCCCTGTTGCGCCTCCTCCAATGCCGGCCGAAGGCTTCGGCCCCGCCTCCTCCCATTCCGAGCAGCTCAAAGCGCCTCCTCACGCCGCCGCCCCGGATCCCAACCGTCACTCCTCGCCCAGCATGCAGAGCATCGCCGCGTCGGTGCGCATTCCGGTCTCGCTGCTCGACGCGATTCTGTATCGACTGGATGAGCTGGTCGCGGTGCGGTTGCGAATCGATCACCAGCGTCGCCAGGTCGAAGAAGTTCAAGAGACCATCGAGCAGATGCTCACCAAGATTCGCCTAGGCACCACCCATGCGACTGCGGGGGTGGGTTCGGTCGCGGTGGAAGAGGTGAAGCGCCGGGTCGAATACGTGCGCCGCGACCTCAACACCGAAGTTCACACTCTGGGCATTCTCGCCCACTCACTGCAGGAAGACGTGAAGGAAGTGCGGATGGTGCCGGTGGGCCCGCTGCTCGATCCGTTCCGTCGCACCGTGCGCGAGCTGGCGACGTCGCTGGGCAAAGAGGCGGTGCTGGAGATCACCGGCGAGGACGTGCGCGTTGACAAGCGGCTGCTGGAGCTGATGCGGGACCCGCTCTTGCATCTGCTCCGCAACTCCGTGGATCACGGCATGGAGAAGCCGGCGGAGCGCGAGGCCGCGGGCAAGCCGCCGCGCGGGACCATCCGCATCAACGCGGAGTCGCGCGAGTCACAGATCCTCCTCGAGATTCGCGACGACGGCCGCGGCATCGATACGGAGAACGTGCGTCGGACGGCGATTGAGCGCGGGTTGGTGGATC
>JBQTKE010000670.1:0-16798 GCA_052386435.1 Myxococcaceae bacterium | reverse complement strand
GGTGCCGCGGCTAAGGCGGGCGGGAAGCTGCTCGAAGACGATTCGCTGGTCGATCAAGTGAAGAACCTTGTCGAGTCGCCCAACCCTGTCGTTGGGACGTTCGAGGAACGGCATCTCGATCTCCCGCCCGAAGTGTTGGTGCAGGAGATGAAGAGCCACCAGCGGTACTTCTCGCTGACGGACGCGCAGGGAAAGCTGCTGCCCAAGTTCATCGCCGTCTCCAACACGCCGGTGAAGGACGAGAAGCTGTCGCTGCGCGGTTACGAGCGGGTCTTGCGCGCGCGCCTGGCGGACGGTCGATTCTTCTTCGACGAGGATCGGCGCTCCAAGCTGGCCGACCGGGTGGAGAAGCTGCAGCGCGTGGTGTGGCAAGGCAAATTGGGTAGCTACGCGGAGAAGGTGGAGCGCATTCAGAAGTTGGGCGCGTTCCTCGCCAAGCAGACCCAGCGCGAGAAGCAGATCCCGACGATTGAACGCGCTGCGCACCTCTGCAAAGCGGATCTGGTCACCGGTATGGTCGGCGAGTTCCCGGAGCTGCAAGGCGTCATGGGACGCGAGTACGCCAAGGACAGCGGCGAACCGACGGACGTGGCGGTGGCGATCTTCGAGCATTACCTGCCGCGCAACGCGAACGACGCTCTTCCGTCGCAGGACGCGGGAGCACTGGTCGGATTGGCGGATCGCTTCGACTCCATCACTGGGCTCATCTCGATTGGGAAGCTGCCCACGGGCGCGGCGGATCAGTTCGGTCAGCGCCGTGCGTGTCTGGCGATCATCAACATCACCTTGGCCAAGGGCTACCGGTATTCGCTCTCCGCGGTGATTGATGAGGCGCTGCGGCTGGTGCAGCCCAAGGTCGCGGACCTCAAGCGTAAGGCGGGCGAGCCCTCTCCAAAAGAGGTCGTGCTGGACTTCTTCCGAGGCCGCTTGCGCGCGCTCTGGACGGAGAAGCACCGGACGGACGTGGTGGAGGCGGTGCTCTCGGCGGGCTTCGACGATCTGCTCGCAACCGAGAAACGACTCGCGGCGCTCTCGCAGCTGGTCGGTCGTTCCGACTTCGCGCCCCTCGCCGCCGCTTTCAAGCGCGTGGCCAACATCGTGGAAAAGCAGGGGAAGGACGTCTCCGCGGGCTCCACCAACCCGGGCAAGTTCACGGACGACCCGGAGAAGAAGTTGCACGCGGCGTACACCCAGGCGCGCGGGAAAGTGAACGAGCTGCTGAAGACGGACGATTACGCCGGGGCACTCAAAGAAATCACTGGGCTCAAGTCGTCCGTGGACACCTTCTTCGACAAGGTGATGGTGATGGCCGAGGACAAAGAGCTTCGGGAGAACCGGATCCGGTTCCTGGTGGAGATTGGTTCGCTGTTCAACCAGGTCGCTGACTTTTCAAAGATTCAGGCAGAGGCCTGATTCAACACTGCTGTGCTTCAGGGGTTTCTCTTCAGGAAAGCCATGCGTTCTCTGCTCATCCTCTGTGTCGCGGCCAGTCTTTCGGGTTGCGTGATTGACTCTCAAAACCCACCGCCTGCGGGGCGTTTCTACTTTCCCACCGGCATCGTTCACGTCCCTTCCACCGCTGACGAGGACGGAACCCTGTACGTCGCGTCGTCCAATTTCGACAAGCGCTACAGCCATGGGACGGTCACGTCGTTGAAGTTGAACGCGCTGCGCTCCGCCGCCACCCCGCTGCCCGCGTTGGGTGCTGCTGCGGCTCTAACTCAGTTGGACGATCTCTCCAGCGCGATCGTGGACTCGGTGGAGATCCAGAATTTCGCTGGCGAGATGCGCGCCTACGCGCTCTCGAATGGCAGCACCCGCCTGTTCATTCCCGCGCGAGATGAGGGCGGGCTCTTCCATGTCATTGATGCGGCGCCAGACGGCACGATGACCTGCTACCAGGACCCGACCATGAAGGACTGCCGGGTCAACGCCCTGTCGCTGCAAGACTGGAACACCAGCGCGAAGCAGACGGTGAAGCCGCGAGCGCCCGAGCCCTCCGGCGTGGCGCTCTCCTCCACGGGCGAAGTCTTCGTCACCCATATCCAACCCGCGGACAGTCCCGTGGGGAGTCGCGAGAACTTCGAGTCTTATTTGGTTCGCTTGGATGGGAACAACCCCTCGGTCGGCGAGGGGAGCTTCACGTCGATTGGCCAAGGTGATTCCACCGGCGGCTACGCGGTGGCGGTGGGACAGCGCTACGCCTACGTGACCGGTCGTTTCGGCGCGCCTTCGGTTCGCATGGTGGACCGCCAAGTCGGTGGCCGCGTGCTCACCACCAGCATTGAAGGCAGTCCTTTCGTCGCGGACAGTTTCAACGTGCTGGAGGGCAGAGGCATTGCGCTCTCGTCGGACGAGCGGAGGGTCTACCTCGTCGCACGCTACCCAGACTCTCTGGTGGTGATGGACGTGGATGACGCTGCTGGAGACTTTCCTCGCTTGCGCGTGGTCAACGCGGTGACCTTGCCGCAAGGGCCGAACGAGCTGGCGGTGATCGAGCGCGCTGGGCGGGGTGCGCTGGTGTTGATCACCTGCACGGCCGCGGGTGTCGTTGTCGTCTTCGACGAAGATCTGGGCGCCCTGGCGGCGCAGGTTCCATCGGTGGGTTCGCAGCCGTTTGGTCTCGCGGTGGACCGGCGCGCCAATGCGGCCCGCGTCTACGTCAGCAACTTTGGCGATGGCAACATCGCGGTGGTGGACCTGCCTGATCTCAATCAGCCCTACCGTGCCCAGACCGTGGCGAAGTTGGGTAAACCGCAGCTTTGCTTGGTCCGGGAAACGGATCGCAGCTGCCGGGAGGCTCAGTGAAGACTCGGACTGCTCTCGCCGCGCTCACGCTGGCGCTGACGTCGTGCTCTCAACAGGTGTACGAGCCGCTGGCGTCCATGTCAGGCACGCACGATCTGGTCACGTTGGGGGATCTCCTCTTCATCACCTCCACGGACCGCTCTGAGCTGCGCGTTCTCAATTTGATCCCCCCGCCTCGGAACGACGCTGTGGTGCAACAGAAGCTGAGCTTTGTTCCCGCGCCGAACATCCTTCAGCCGTTGTCGGTCCCCGTGGTGGATCGGCCGACCTCGCTCGCGCGAGACGTGCGTTTCGACGCGCAGGGTAAGCAGGTGGAGGGGCCCTACGTCTACGCGATGAGCGAAGGCTCGCCGGAGGTGTCGGTGGTGGGTCCTTCCAGCGCCAACGCCGCTGACGCGTTTCGGCTGGTGGAGCTGCGTCGGTTGCGGGAAGGCGCCCCGGTGACGGCGATCGCCGCGGTGGGCGGCGCAACCGCCACGGACACCAGCACCCTTTTCCTGGCGACGTATGACGGCACCCAGTCAGACATTCGACGGCGCAGTCTCCCTGGCGTGGACAGCCTGGTCGGGGCGACCGAGGCGACGGTTGCTTCGGGTTCGATCTTGACCCTGCCCAACGAGGCGGTTGTCGCGCTGCTTCCCCTGCCCGGCGCAACCAAGCTGGTGGTGGCGACGCGAAGTGATGGCGGCAGGGCAGGGCGGACCTTGGAGCTCGACATCGCTTCGGGCGTGACCCGGCCCTACAACTTCCCGGCGCCAGTGCGAGTGCTGGCCACCAACCCGTCGAGCGCGCTGGGTGCGACGGCGGCGGGGCGCTACGTCTATGGCGTGCTCGACGAAGCGGCTTGCCGGGACCGGCCTCGACCCTCTGCTCATCCCGCCGCGATTGATCCACCGTGCCGCGGCATTCTCGCCGTGGAGTCTTCGACCGGTGTGATCGCCAACCAGCGCGTGGCTGCCGCGCAGGCTCAACCGGATGGAACGGTGACGACGGTCATTCGTGAGTTCGGCCCGATGAAACCCATTGCTTTCGGGAACGCGGTCATCACCAGCGTCACCATTGCCGCGGACGCGGTGGCGAACGCGCCGACGGGCGCTGGGCCCGTGAACTATCCGCTGCTCGGTCTGTTCACCGTGGCCACAGGGCAGGTCACCGCGTTCAATGCGCAGTACCTGCACGTTTTTGACTCCGCTCTCGACGCGACCGCGAGCTTCTCAGCCGTCACCTTCCGCAAAGCGAACGGCACCGCGGTGGAGCGGCCCGTGGCGGGTATGGTGGTGCAGACGAACGAGGCGGGCGCGATCCTCAGCCCCACGGCCGCGGAAGGTGCCGCGGTGAATGAGATCGTCTTCGCGACCTTTCAAGGCGCGATTCCCGGATTTTCCTCGGTGGCGGTCACGCTCTCCTCGGCGAACGCCATTCCTTTGGGCGCGGGCGCTGCCGTGGATCGGCTGCGCTTGGAAGATCACGTCGTCTTCAGCAATATGGACGGGAGCTGCGCCGCGGAGGTCACGATCAATGCGATTGCCCCCACTCAGCTCACGACGGCGGAGGCCATTCCTTCCAGCTGCCTGGGTACCTCGGTCCGTTACTCGGTGGTGGCCGCGGGCGGCGTGACGGGCACAGACACTGTTCATGCCCCGTGGGTGGTGAATGGGGAGACCAGCGGCTACATGGGTAGGGCGGCGAACAATGCGGCGTTCGTCCCTGAAGTGACCCGCTACTTCACCAACACCGCGGATTACAACGTGGCGACTCCGGCTCCACAGCTGCGTTTCGAGATGGGACCGGGCGACGCCAGCTTCGCGCGAGGAGATCGCTACGAGCTGACCTCGGTTGCCGGATTCACGCCGTACTTCTTCGGCTTTTCAGTCTCATCCGACCCCACTTTCGCAGCAGGGTTGAACGTCCCCACCGCCATCACCTACCAGTCGGGTGTGTACCACAACGGCCAGCGTGTGCCGGACGCGGAGGTGGGTACACGAGGGACGGCTCAGTACAGAGCATTCATCGCCTACCCGGCATCCATGGGGCTGATGGAGGTCAACCTGCCGGGGATTGTCCCGCTGGCTGCCAACACGCAAAACTTCATGCCCTATCGATAGGTTGGGCGCGCGCGAAAGTACTCTGTTATCTTCCGACCGTCGCCGATTCACACCAATAGGCTCCAGGACATGATGGAACAGAATTCCGCGCGCCCTGCGCGCAAAGTCGGCATTGCCGATCACATCTGGGACGTCTTCGAAGAGATGGCGGAACAGATGGGCGTCGACAGAGACGGTCTCATCAATCAGGCAATGTTCATGTTTGCGCGCCTGAACGGCTTCATGGAGACGTCAGTGGGACGCGCCACTGGACCTGTGTCGTCCGCGGGTCCTCGACCGGGACCTTCACGAGGCGCTCCGCCCATGCTTGCTCCAGTGGGCAGCAGCAAGGCCAGTCATCCTGCTCAACGCGCGGATGAGCGCTCCGGCGCGGGCAAGCTGGATGACGATCCGGTTCGCCGCGAAGTCGCCGAGCGGGTGCTCGAGACCGCCGCCGAGTTGGAGCGGCTCATCAAAGGCAAGAACGACAACCGCGACGACGACGAGGTCCTGGGCAGCGACTCCGGTGTCGATTCACCCGCGGGCGAAGAGTCATCCGGCGAAGGCGGACACCTCTACTTGATGGCGGAGGGCGGCGAGCTCGACAAGATCGCCAAGGACCGCTTCGTCATTGGCCGCGGCAAACACTGCGACTTCGTGATCAACTCGGGCAAGGTCTCGCGCGAGCACGCGGTCATTGTTCGCGAAGGCAGCGACTACTTCATCGAAGACTTGGGCTCGTCCAACGGGACGTGGTTCAACAAACAGCGGATCAAGCGTCGCAAGGTGGAAGACGGCGACGAGTATTTCATCTGCAGCGAGCGCATTAAGCTCGTCGTTCGCTAGACCTTTTTCAGCCCTTCAGCATTGGCCGGCCCGTTGCAGATAGCGACGGGCCGTTCTTGTTTTGAAGAGGGGTCGGGGAATGGGACGCACGGTGTTGTTGGTCGTTTGGGTGGCGGGGCAGGCGTTCGCGCAGGACGCTCTGTCCATTGGGTTGGGCGTGGGGACGCAGCGGGTGCTCAACGTTCCCGGGCTGCAGCGGATCGCCATTGGAGATCCGGCGGTCGCGGACGCAAAGCCGCTGGGGACCAACCAAATTCTGGTGACCGGTCAGAGCGAAGGGCGCACCACGTTGATGGTGTGGAAGGCCGGCGGTCACGTGACGTACCAGATCAGCGTGCGCAAGCAGGACCCGAACGAGCTGACCGGGGAGATCCGGAAACTGCTGGGGGACATTGCGGGCGTAAGCCTGCGGCAGGGGGGCGATCGCATCTACCTGGATGGACAGGTGTACACGGCGCAGGACGGTGACCGGATTGAGCAAATCACCGCGCTCTACCCAAACGTGAAGAGCTTCGTGAAGGTCGCGCCCAACACCAAGAAGGTGGCCGCGCAGAACCTGAACGCCGCGTTTCAGCGGGCAGGTCTCACGACGGTGATCGCCAACGTGGTGGGGTCGACCGTGTTTCTCGAGGGTTCGGTGGAGAGTCAGCAGGACCTCACCAAGGCGGAGCTGATCACCAAGGCGATGGGCGAGAAGGTGGAGAACCTGCTCACGATTGGGATCAAACGGATGATCCTCTCCGAGGTGCAGTTCGTCGAGATCCGCGAGTCCGCTCGCGATCGGATGGGCATCAAGTACCCCACCGAGCTCACCGGCGCGGCAAATGGGGCGACCTCCCTGAGCCGTAGCCTGCCTGGGTTTGGTGGGGCTCTGAATGGCGGCGTCTGGAGCCTGGGCGGCAACCTCACCGCACAGATGGGGCTGAGCTTCAACGCTTCGGATGGCAATGGACGGCTCCTGGCCCAACCCCGGCTCGTCTGCGCGAGCGGAGAGAAGGCGGAGTTCCTGGCCGGCGGAGAGATTCCGATTCCGCTCATCACCAACAACCAGTTCACCGTCGAGTACAAGCAGTACGGGATTATCTTACGGCTGCGACCCACCGCGGACCGGCGTGGAAACATTCAGACCGACATTGAGGCGGAGGTGTCCGAGGTCGACAACACCGTTCAAGTGACCGCCGGCGGGGCGAGCAATGTCCCCGGCTTTCGGACTCGGAAGGTGAAGACCAGCGTCACCGTCCGGCACGGGGAGACGATTGTCCTATCGGGCGTGTTCAGCGCGGACGATCAGAAGAGCGTGTCCAAGCTGCCCGGTCTGGGCAACATTCCGATCATTGGCGAGCTGTTCAAGAACCGAAGCTTCGACAATGAAAAACGGGAGCTGGTCATCTTCGTGACCCCGCGGATCGTGAACCCGGACGCTCCTCGGATTCACGAGCTGATAGATGACGTGAAGGCGCGGTACAACCAGGCGCGTGGCGAGGTCCAGTTCAACCTCTTTGATTGAGCCCAGTTAGGATTCGCAAATGTTTATGATCACCTTGGCGGAGAAGGGCGGCGGCGAGCAGCAGCTGGAGTTCGACAAGAGCGAGATCACGATCGGCCGCCTGGCGGGAAACGACATCATCCTCGCGAAGGGGAACGTGTCGAAGTACCACTCTCGGATCGTCCTCAAGGAAGGGAAGCTCTACCTCGTCGACATGAAGTCGACCAACGGCACCTACGTGAACGGCAAGAAGATTGCCGCGCCGCAGGCCCTTCGCCCCAGCGACAAGATCTACATCGGTGACTACATCCTGAATGTTGAGACGGATGGCGCCACGGCGGAGACCGAGACCCGCGGCAGCCGGGAGCAGCAGCCACCCCCCGAGACCCGCTCTGAGGCTCGGGTCCCTTCCTCGGACAAGCCGTTCGTGGAGACCACGCAGCCGTTCGACGATGAGCCCTCTCTCCCGCCGCCGCCTGTGGAGTGGCCGCGCGATACTCGGGCGGCAGGGCTGTCGCAGCGCTTGCCGCCTGCTGCTCCCAAGGTCGCGGCACCACGCTCACCTCCGCGGGACGACGACTACAACCAGTTGGTGAAGGATCTCCACGAGCGTTTGATCGAGAGCCTGAACCTGCGCCGCACCGACGTGGGGGCCCTTGGAGACGACGAGTTGTGGCGTCGTTCAGAGAAGGCGATTCGCGAGATCATCCTGAAGACGGATCTGCCGTCAGAGGTGGATCGGGACGCGCTGCTCAACGACGTGTTGAACGAAGCGTTGGGTCTGGGGCCACTTGAGGCGCTGCTCGCGGATGACGAGGTCAGCGAGATCATGGTGAACGGTCCTAGCCAGATCTACGTGGAGCGCAAGGGGAGGCTGTCGCTCTCCGACAAGACGTTCTCCTCCGGCCAGGCGGTGCTGGGCGCGATCGAACGCATCGTGGCGCCGCTGGGCCGGCGCATTGACGAGTCCAGCCCGTTGGTCGACGCGCGGCTGAAAGATGGCAGCCGGGTCAACGCGATCATTCCTCCGCTGGCGTTGAAGGGACCGTGCCTCACCATCCGCAAGTTCCGGCGGGAGGTGCTGCGCATCGAGGACCTGGTCGGCACCGGTACGCTCACTCCGCAGATGGCGGAGTTTCTGGAGGTGAGCGTTAAGACGCGCAAGAACCTTGTCATCTCGGGCGGGACAGGTTCCGGCAAGACCACCACTCTGAACATCCTCAGCTCGTTCATCCCGGCGAGCGAACGCATCGTCACCGTGGAGGACGCCGCGGAGCTTCAGCTGCCTCAGGATCACTGGGTTCAACTTGAAGCTCGACCGTCGAACCTTGAGGGCAAAGGCGCTATCACCATTCGCGACTTGGTTCGCAACTGTTTGCGCATGCGCCCGGACCGCATTGTGGTGGGCGAATGCCGCGGTGGCGAGACTTTGGACATGCTGCAGGCGATGAACACCGGTCACGATGGCAGCTTGACCACGCTCCACGCGAACACCCCGCGTGACGCGCTGGCGCGGCTGGAGACCATGGTCCTGATGGCGGGGATGGATCTGCCGATGCGCGCGATTCGCGAGCAGATCGCGTCCGCGGTGCATTTGTTGATTCAGCAGGTTCGCTTCGCGGATGGGACGCGCCGCGTGAGCCACATCACCGAAGTGGCCGGCATGGAATCGGAGACGGTGACCTTGCAGGACATCTTCCTTTTCAGGCAGGAAGGGTTCAGCTCGGACGGTAAGGTGCTGGGACGGTTTGTGGCCACCGGGTTTGTTCCGAAGTTTTACGAGGAGCTGCTGCGTCGTGGAATGCCAGTCAACATGAGCATCTTCCGCGAGGAGCAATGACCGCGAATGCCGAAGCTGCTGATTCGACATCCCGACGGACGCACGGAAGAGCATCCGTTCGACGGCGAATTGTCGATTGGGCGCAGCGACGGCAATGACCTGCTGCTGACCGAAGGCGGGGTGTCACGCCGTCATGCACGTCTCTACACCCAGGGCGGACAGGTCTTCGTCGAGGACCTGGGCAGCGCCAACGGGATGCTGCTGGATGGCGAGAAGACCGAGGGCACAGTTCGTCTCTCACCCGGCGCGGAGTTGGTGATTGGGGCGTACGCGCTGTCTGTGCCTCGGCAGCGCAGCACCACCAGCGTCGTCCCCAACATTCGCGGCGCCGCGAAGGCGAGATCCGCCGTCTCGCAGAACGGAGACCCGTCAGGGCCACAGCTGCGCGGGCTCAGCGGTCCGTGGACGGATCAGCGCTATTCGCTGGCGAAAGATCGGGTGGTGCTGGGGCGAGCGTCGGGCGTGGACATCATTCTTGAGGACGACTCGGTGAGTCGGCGCCACGCGGAGTTTTTCGACACTCCCGACGGCTTGGTCGTTCGGGATCTGGGAAGCGCCAATGGCACCCTGGTGAATGACGAGCCGGTGGGGCGCGACGAGGTCGTGCTCAAGAGCGGTGACATCGTTCAGGTGGGCGTCGTTGAGCTTCGGGTGGAGCTTCCGGGGCCGGTGTTGGTGTCTCTGGATTCGCGCCGCGGAGGTGGCGAACCGGAGGATCTGATTTGGGAGGCCAGACTCAAGTGGGTGCTGGTGCTTTCGCTGTTTGCGCTCGCGGGACTGGCGGGGGCCTTCGCCGTCTTCAAGCGGAGCCAGCGGCCGGTGGTTGACGCCACCGCGGTGCCGAACCGGGATCCGCGACAGGTGCTTGAAGCGGAGGTGGATGCGCTCCTCGCCGTCTGTCGGGCGAACGCGTCCACGGACCCGCTCAATCCAGCGTGGGACAAGGCGGAGGCGGCGTGTCTGCAAGCGCTGGCGAAGAACCCCATCGATCCGGACGCGGTGAGCCTGCTGGCGCGGGTTCGTCGCGACCGGCAATCGCACGCGACATTCGTCGCCGCGCAGAAGGCGCTGGATCGCAATGCGGAGGGGGAAGCGCTGACGAAGCTGCAGGAGATTCCCTCGGACAGTCCCTACTTCGCGCGTGCCAAGGCGAAGGCGCTTCAAGCCGCGGAAAGCATTCGCAAGTCCGCGGGCGAAGCGTGCAAGCGGGATGGCGCGGATGAGCTGTGGGACGAAGCGGAGAAGAGCTGTGTTGAGTACATGCGGATCGCTTGTCAGAACATGACGGGCGAGGAGCTGCGCCCCGCCCCGGGCGAGAAGGTGAAGCTGAGCGGTCCAGAGCGGCCCAACGAGTGGCGTCCCAAGGACAAACTCTTTCGGTATCTGTTGCGTGCGAGGTTCGAGAGGGAGCCACGCGCGCCGCTTTGGGAATGTCCCGAGCTGCCGATTCTCCGACGGGACGCCTCTCCCGAGTCCACGGAGGACGTGGAGAGGATGCTTCGCGAGCGTTTTCGGGATCGGCTGTTGGTCGCGGCGCTGATGGACTTCTGGAGAGGACGCGCCAACGACGCGACCGCCAAGTTGCAGAAGCTGCGCGAGGCTCCGGACAAGGCAACGCTCCACGCCACGGCGGCGGAGCTGCTCCAGCGGGTGTCTCAGATTCAGCAGCTCTACAGTCAGGGCGAGGCCCAGCTTCAGGCGGAGTCCCCTGAGAAGGCGCTGGCGCCGTTCAACGAGGCGCTGCAGGTGGAGAAGACAATGTTCGCTGAGCAGGCTGAGCCGTACCCGTCCTGGTACGCGCGGGCCATTCGTCAGGACTTCTCAAACGCGGCGTACCGGCGCGGCAAGCTGTTGGCCGACGAGCGGAAGAACTTCCGGGAAGCGTGCCGCATCTGGAAAGAGGGCTTCGCGTTCTCCACGGGAAACATCGACTTGCTGCGCGCGATGAATTTCTGCTCTGGAGAAGGGCGGAAGGCGCTGGCCGTGGCGACCAACTGCGAACAACTCAGCAGCGTCTTGGACTTCGCGGTGCCCCGCCTGTCGGACGCTGTGCCGGGGGACGGGCTGGCGGACGCGGTGATGGAAAAGAAGGGCCGCCGCGGGTGTCCGTAGGAGAAGACTTCGAGCGGGCCGTGGGTTATTCGCCCTCGCATGGCTGCGAAGTCCAAGCACTCTGGCAACGTCGTCACGCTGATTGACGCCTCCGGCTACATCTTTCGCGCGTACCACGCGCTGCCGCACCTCTCCACGTCCAAAGGGGTCTCGACGCATGCGGTGCTGGGCTTCACCCGCATGTTGCTCAAGCTGATCCGCGAGTTCGAACCGACGTATTTGGCGTTGGCGTTTGACAAGGACAGCCGCCAAGGGCGACTGGCGATCGATCCCAGCTACAAGGCGAACCGGGAGGGGCCGCCGGACGATCTGGTCCCGCAATTTCCACTGGTCCGCAAGGTGGTGGAGGTCCTCAATGTTCCCGCGCTGGAGGTCGCAGGCTGGGAAGCGGACGACGTCATTGGTACCTTGGCGAAGCAGGCCGTCGCGCAGGGTTTCGAGGTGATGATCGTCTCCAGCGACAAGGACTTCATTCAGATCGTGGACGACAAGGTCCGTCTCTACGATCCCTGGAAGGAGCGCTCGCTGGGGCCGGCGGAGGTCGAGGAAGATCTTGGAATCAAGCCGGCGCAGATGCAGGACTACTTGGCGCTGATCGGGGATGCGATCGACAACATTCCCAAGGTTCCCGGCATTGGCCCCAAGACCGCCGTAGAGTTGATCCAGCAGTTCGGCAACGTGGAGACGCTGATCACTCGGGTTGAAGAAGTAAAGAAGCCCAAGATCAAAGAGGCGATCAAAGAGAATGTGGATCAGCTGCGCCGCGCCAAGCAGTTGGTAGGCTTCAAGTTGGATCTGCCTCTGAGCAAGACCGTGCAGGAGTTGGCTCGGCAGCCCATTCACGACGCGCGGACGCGAGAGCTCTTCGGTGAGCTGGAGTTCTACAAGATTCTCCAAGAGCTCCCGCCGCCCCCCGTCACGCCGCTGCTGGTGGAGACTCAGATCCTCACCGAGCTGGCTGGGCTGCAGACGTTGGCGCAGGAGATCGCGACGTCGAAAGACGTGACGATAGTTCCAGCATACGAAGGGCTGCCGTTCGCCGCCGAGTTGGTGGGCTTGGCGTTCGCGTTGCCTCTGGGACGGACGTTCTACGTGCCGCTGCTGCACCACTACTTGGGTGTGTCTCGACAGCCCAGCGCGGCGATGCTGCGAGAGATTCTCGGCCCCGTGCTGGAAGACGCGTCGGTGAAGAAGAGTGGCCACTCGCTCAAGACGCTGCTCTTGCTGCTGGGCAAGTTGGGCATTCGCGTGGCGGGTGCCGAAGGCGATGTGGAGCTCTTGTCCTATCTGCTCAATCCGTCCCGACGAGAGCACGCGCTGACGGATCTCTGTCGCGAACGCCTTCTCGTGGAGTTGCCGCCGTCGCCCACCGCCGCGGTGGTGCGCAAGAAGGGCCCAGCGCTGACCGAAGTCCCGGTGGAGCAGGCCGCGACAGCGTTCGGTTGCGCGGCCGACGGCGCGCGTCGCCTCCTTCCCTTGGTGCGCGAGGACATTGAGAACGCCGGACTGGGAAAGCTGGCCCGCGAGATCGAGCTGCCGCTGGTGCAGATTCTGGCGGACATGGAGCGTAAGGGCGTGAAGGTGGATCCCAAGGCGCTCAGCGCGATTGGGATCCAGGTCGACGCAGAGGCGGAGGTCTACCTCCAGCGGATCTACAAAGCGGCCGGCCACGAGTTCAACGTGGGCTCCAACACGCAGCTCGCGGACGTGCTCTACACCGAGCTCAAGCTGCCCATCCTCAAGCGCGGCAAGACCGGGCCGTCGACGGATCAGGAAGTGCTGGACAAGCTGGCACAGCAGCACCCGTTGCCCGCGGCGATCACGGAGTACCGAGGGCTTTCCAAGCTCAAGAGCACGTACTTGGAGACGCTTCCCACCCTGATCGCCTCCGACGGGCGGCTCCATACCACGCTTCATCAAGTGGCGACGGCGACCGGCCGTCTCTCCTCCAGCGATCCCAACTTGCAGAACATCCCTATTCGCACAGAGCTCGGGCGGGAGATTCGCAAGGCGTTTGTGGCGGAGCCGGGCAATCAGTTGATCAGCGCGGACTACAGCCAGATTGAGCTGCGGATCCTGGCGCACATCACCGGCGATCCCGCTCTGGTCGACGCGTTCATGCATGACGCGGATGTGCACACGCGCACCGCGGCGGAAGTGTTCGGCGTGCCCCCGGCGGAGGTGACCGCGGAGATGCGTCGCCGCGCCAAGGCGGTGAATTTTGGCATCGCATATGGACTCTCTCCGTATGGCCTCTCCACGCGGCTGGACATCCCGAAGGAAGAGGCGAAATCGATCATCGACCGCTACTTCGAGCGCTACTCGGGGATTCGGGCCTATCTGGAGAACACCGTCGAGAAGGCGCGCGAGACGGGTTACGTGGAGACGCTCTATGGGCGGCGCCGCTGGATGCCGGATCTCAAGTCGAAGAACTGGCAGGCGCGTTCCTCAGCGGAACGGGCGGCGATCAACATGCCGATTCAGGGCACCGCGGCCGACCTGATCAAGCTGGCGATGATCGAGCTGCACGCCCGTTTCCGGACGCAGAAGCTGCAGACGCAGATGCTGCTGCAGGTACACGACGAGCTTCTGTTCGAGGCGCCGGAAGCGGAGGTCGCGACCGTGATGGAGTTGGCGCGCACCTGCATGTCCGGGGTGGCGACGCTGCGGGTGCCGTTGAAGGTAGAGGTGCGGTCTGGACACTCCTGGGCGGAAGCCCACTAAGGGCGCCGCGCGCGACATCGACGCGCCGCTGGTCTACAACTTGGCGCGCAGCGGGGCCCAGGCGATGGAAGAGGGCGGAGGGAAGTTCACCGTGACCAGCGACAAGGAAGACGGTCAGCTGGTGCTGCGCTTCTCGGACAGCGGCCCGGGCATTTCCGCGGGAGATCGCTGACAGGCTCTTCGAGTCCTTCGTCACCGCGGGCAAGCGCGATGGCACCGGGCTGGGGTTGGCGATCGTGAAGACGATCGCGGAAGAGCACGGCGGCACGGTGGACGTTCAGAGCCGGCCGGGCAAAGGTACGACCTTCGAGGTAAAGCTCCCCGTTCTCGCCTAGCGGGAAAACTCCAGTTTCCGGGGGCTTGTCAAGACGCCTGCTCGCACACCCACCGACCCCTGTCGATTCTCGGTTGTCGACGTGCGGCTGGTTCTGGACTTCGACCCTCGGGGCGGGGCATGACTCTCGCCAGCATGCGACGTCCTTCCTTTGACGAGAAGGCTGGAAACGACTGGGAACGGCACAAGGCCGTGGTGGAGGTCACACCCCGCCTGTCGATCGCGCTGGGGGCGGCCAGCTTCCTCTTGTTGTGTGCCCACCTCTTCGCGTTGCGGATGCGCGGCGCCTCGTCAGGTCTGGCGGAAGCCGTCGGGCTGTTGCTGGTAATCGCGGAGAGCGCGGCAGTCTTCATCTGTGTGCGCGCGCTGCGTTCGGATCTTCCGCAGCCTCGGCCGATCGTCGTGACCCTGGCGCTCACCAGCGCGGCGGCAGGCGCGGGCACCGCGGTGGCGCTGGGAGGCCTGACTGGCCTGTTCCCCTTTGGCCTCTTGCCCGCCGTCTTCGCCTGGCCGTTGCTCGTCCCGGATCGCGCGAAGGAAACCGCGATTCCCGTGGTGGGCGGCCTGCTGGTGCACCTGATCATCCTCGCCCTCAACAACAGCGGACCCAATGCGGTTCCGTTCTGGGGCGGTACGGTCTCGGTGCTCATGATGGGAGCGGTGCTGTCGCTGGCGACCGCGGAAGTTCTGGATTCTTGGCGGCGGCAGGTGGCAGAGCTGACCCAAGGCGATCCGGTTACTGGCGTCCTCAAGGATCGAACCCTGCGCCGCAAGCTGGATGAGCTGACCGCGCGCCGGCTGCGCACGCCCAGTCAGTTCTCGGTGGCGCTGCTCGATATTGATCGCTTCAAGAGCATCAACGACACCTACGGTCGCGCCGCGGGCGACAAGGTTCTGGAGATGCTCTCCGCTGCGGTGATGGCGGAGATCCGAAAGACCGACTTCGTCGGACGCATGCGCTCCGACGAGTTCATCGTGGTCTTGGACGCGTGCGACAGTGAGAACGCGAAGGGATTGGTCGAGCGGGTTCGCTCGCGCCTGAACGAGGCGGCGGCTGTGCGTGGCGGTCCGGTGCGCGTGACCTTCTCCGCGGGAATCGCGGCGGCGCCCGTGGGCGAGAAGTGGGGCGCGGATCAGGTTCTGGCGGCGGCACACGGCGCGCTGGAGACGAGCAAAGAGATGGCGCGTAACTGCACCAGCATTGCGCCCGCGGTGTATTCGTCGTCTGTCGCCGCGGAGCTCTCCGCGATCGTGGATGACCTGGAGCCGATCGCGGACGGCGAAGAGCCGGTGATTCTGGGTAGGGATCTGGAACGAACCGGTCGTGCTGAGTTGGTGACCGAGTTGATCCAGATTCCTGCGGATCTTCCTGTGCTCTCCTTGCCCATCCCTGCCTCACGGCCCCCTGCGCTGCCGCCTTCGTCGACGGCCAAATCCGCGAAGAATGATTCGCCTGAGCGCGAGTCGGAAGTCGGCTGAGCTGCCCTCGCTGTAGCGACGCTCTTTTCCGAGGGATTCTCTGCGCAAGGGTGCGTTTCGTTCACAGGACGGCCGATATACTGACGTGAGCGAGTGCCCGTGAATCGTTTGAAGCGCTTCGCCAATCCATTGGCGTTTCACTTCAACAGCTTGGGCGATGCCTCATCAATGCGCGAGGGCGCTTTCTGTGTCGAGGTCCGGATCGGTCGCCGTGACGTTCTGCTGTTGCGCGACCGCGTCTTCAAAGAACTCGATCACCACGCCGCCGAACGGAATGGCGAGTGGGCTTTCTATCGAGCCCTCAATGACGTGTTGATGCAGGGATGCCGCGGACGCGGAGGCCTCGTCGATGCAACGGTGAACGAGCACACGCTCTTCGGGCGAGCCACTGACGCCATCCACCACGTCTTCGAGACAGTGGAGAAGATCGTCGAACTCCGTGGCCAGGCTCTCTTCACCGCGTTCCGGCGAGACCTTGAGCACGCCGCTGGTGCGCGCCCACGCCATCCCTGGCGCACCTTCGAGTTGATTTCCGATCTCGCGAATGAAGAAGTCGATGACGTTGTCGAGCAGGTTCGACGCGATGGCTCCGGTCTGCATGCGCGCGCCACGGACGCGACGCCATGCGGCTGCCACACGTTCAGGATGCTCACGGAACAGCCGTCCCACTGTTGAGTTCGCCACGATCGAGGACCTCCGCTGTGAGATGAACGGCATCGGCATCTGGAGGACTAGCAATTCGTTGGCCACTGGCTGCCGTGAGATTGCCAACGTTGTTCGATGCTTGGGGTGGGTCGCCGATGACATTCCTCGAGGGACGGAAAGAATTCCGGTTCCGAATTGTCACCTCCCGGCAAGAGTCACTGGGTTTTCGAGGATGGGAATCGCGTTGCCACTTTCGACGAGCTAGTGCAGCAGAGGCGGCGGACCGTCCGGTTCCGACGGGGGCGGGGGTGCTTCTTCTTCCGGAGACAGCGCTGCTTCAAATTCTTCTTCGACGCGCATTTCTTCCAGCCGGAGCTGCAGCGCCTTCTTACGTCTTGAGTACGCCGCCACGCTCAGGAGCGCCGCGACCACCCAGAGGG
>JBQTKE010000669.1:0-1656 GCA_052386435.1 Myxococcaceae bacterium | reverse complement strand
GTCTCCCCGACTGAGAGACAACCTCCGAGAAGTCGCGCGAGGAGTGGGGCTCGCCCGTCCCATCGTCAACGCGATCGGCGCAGCCAAGAACAATCTCCCGTTGAAGCGAGCGGGCGGCGTTCTCGGGGTGGTGGCGTCGGTTGGCGCAATCGACAGCTTCCGCGCGGCCGACGGTGCCGGAAAGGTGTCCGCGTCCGCGGTCGTCGGGAGCACAGTCGCGCAGGTCGGTTCGCTTGCCGCGAAGGCCGGTACCCTCGTCTCCAAGCTTGGCAAAGTGGGCACCCCTGGACTGACGTCGGTTTCACAGGGCGCGGCCGCCGTCGGCGAGGCGAAGAGGGGTGAAACCTTCAATGCGGTGACGTCAGGGCTGGTGGCGGCCGGGGCGGCCGTCGCGTTGATCCCAGGCGCGCAGCTCATCGGAGCAGGGATCGCCGCCAGCGGAGTCGTCTTGAAGGCGCTGAATTGGAAGACGGGGAACTGGTTGAGGGACAGGATCTTCGGCGCCTGACGGGATGAGGCGCCCCATGCGTGAGCTGCGACGGCTATGCTGCGGTTGCGCCTCCCATGAAGTCCCCCCTGAGACCCAACGATTCGGCGAATCACAGAGAGTCTCTGCAAGCCGTGGCGGATTCGGATGAGGCCTTGATGCAACGCTTTGTCGAGGGAGAGCAGCCGGCGTTCGACGCGCTCTTCGCTCGCTATTCGCGCCCCGTGCACGCTTTCCTCGCGCGCATGGTGGGCAACCCGGCGCTCGCGGAGGACCTCACGCAGACGACCTTCCTCTCTGTGGTGCGAGGGCGCGGCCGCTTTCAGTCCGGCGCTCGCTTCCGACCGTGGCTCTACGCGATCGCCACGAACGCCGCGCGGGACGCGCTGCGCCGGCATCGGCCGGAGGAGCTGACCTCCCATGGCGCGCTTCCTTCCGACGCCGCCGCGCAGGAGGTTCCACTGCGAGACCCAGGGCTGGAAAAACAGGTCAGGAAGGCGCTGGATCAGCTGCCGGAGGCGCACCGCACAGCGATCCTCATGCACCGATTCCAGAACCTGTCCTTTGCCGAGATTGCCGAGGCGATGGAGCTCACAGAGTCCGCGGTCAAGGTTCGCGCCCACCGAGGGTACGAGCGGCTCCGCGAGCTGCTTCAGGAGCATCGCCAGCGATGATCGGCCCGGACTGCAATCAGGTGCTTGATCACCTTGGACAGGCGCTCCCCCCTGCCCTCGCGGCGCACGTCGACGGCTGTCCGCACTGCCGCGCTGCGCTCGAAAGCTTCGACCAGATGGACCAAGCCCCAGCTCCCGTCCTCTCCTCGGAGGCACTCGCCGAGCTGAGCCAGGCGGTGTCGCGTGAGCTGCAAGCCAGGCCCTTCGCCGCGCCGTGGTGGAGAGCTGCAGCCGCGCTGAGCGGGTTCAACCTGCTCTTGGCTGCGGCGACCGTCGTCGTACTTGGGCGAGGACAGTTGATCCAGAACCGCTCTCCCACGTGGATCGTTGCACCCCTTGCCGCGCTGCTCAGCGCCATGACGATTGGGGCCACGCTCATCGCCCTCTCGCCGATGCGCCGCTCCCTCTTGCGGACCGTATTGACCACCTGCGGGCTCGCCGCACTGGTCACCCTCACGACCGGCTCCGGATTTGACCCAGGTGGCAGCCTCCTCG
>JBQTKE010000668.1:0-2324 GCA_052386435.1 Myxococcaceae bacterium | reverse complement strand
TCCGCAGCTCCACGTCGCGAATAAACAGCCAGCGCAGCTTGGCCCAGATGGGCGCGGGAGCGGTCTCCGCGGAGGTAGGCAAGTGCTGGTCGGTCTCGTCGAACGCGGCGTGATCGAACTTGCCGCGGACCTTCGATCGGCGACCGCTCCCGCGCCCATCTGGGCCAAGCTGCGCTGGCTGTTTATTCGCGACGTGGAGCTGCGGATCCGCCAAGTCGTTCTGCGCGCCGGGTATCAGAGCGAGCGCGCCCTCTCGCGACTCCCCTTCCGAGATCGCCTCGCCTGGATCATCTTCCTTGGGAGCGCGGTTGTCGTTCTCTTGGGCCTGCTCGCCGTGCTCTAAAGCCGAGCGTGAGCGAGCTCGCTCAATCAGCATCACCACGCGCTCCAGGTTTGGGGTGGAGTCGATGGAGGGAGTGCTCGGCGAGGCGCTGTTACCTGGAGTCGAAGCGCTCCAGGATCAATGCCTGCGCGATCCCCGCGCCAGCGACAATCACGACCAACCCAAGCGCCTTGCCGCCTCGCTCCAACTCATCGAGCAGCGTCATCGCGAGCACTCCACCCGTCGCACCGAGCGGATGTCCCAGCGCGATCGCCCCGCCGTTGACGTTGACCTTGTCGGAGGCAAGTCCCATCTGGCGCATGAACGAAAGGACCGGCGCCGCGAACGATTCGTTCATCTCGACAAGATCGAGATCCTTCACGTCGAGACCCGCAAGCCGCAGTGCCTTTTGAGCAGCCGGTGCCGCTCCGCTGAGCATCGCCCGAGGCTCCACTGCGACGTTCGCGTACGCACGAATCCGTGCTCGAGCCTTGGTCTTCTCACTCCCCACCAACAGGAGCGAGGCGCCGTCCGCGAGAGCAGGGGCGGACCCCGCGTGGTGCACCGCGGGCAGCGTCTTCAGCGCGGGGTAGGCCTCGCGGATTCGCGGAAGCGCCTCCGCCCCGAGCTCGGCGAACGCGGCCGGCATCGTTGCGAGCTTGGCTGCTGTGACGCCTTCGCGAACGCACTCATCCCGTTCCAGCCCCGCCACTGGGATCATCGACCGCGCAAACCGCCCCTCTTCACGCGCCACTTTTGCGCGTTGTTGAGACTGCAGCGCAAGTGCATCGCATTCCTCTCGCGAGATTCCCTCGATCGCCGCGATGAGATCCGCTGCTACGCCCATGTGGACGAAGTGCGTGGACGAAGCGACCTCCGGATCCGCGAACCAAGGTCCTTTGTCCGCGAACATTCCCACGCGCGACAGAGATTCAACGCCGCCGGCGACGACCTGCCGCTCCATCCCGCTCGAGACTTTGAGCGCCGCGTACGCCAGAGCGTCCAGTCCTGAAGCGCAGAAACGATTCAGGGTGACGCCTGATGCGCTCGGTCCGAATCCCGCGTAGAGCGCGGAGATCTTCGCGAGGTTCGCGCCTTGCTCGCCTGTCTGGACAGAGCAGCCGAGGACGATGTCCTCCACGTCATCAACGCCTGTCCGTTCGCGCAGAGCGCCGTAGAGCGGTTTCAACAGCTCCACCGGCTTTACTTTCGCCAGCGCGCCCGACTCCTTTCCCGCTCCACGTGGCGTCCGAACGGCATCGTAGATAAACGCATTCATCTGGCCTGCTCCTCGGCATCTGGACAGCGAGGACCTACGAAGACGTGTGGGTCGAAGAGCTTGACCGCCCACTTCAGCCGAGCGGCCTTTGGTGTCGCGCGTCGTCCGCGTTGATCCACCACGCGTGGTACCCGGTGGGAACGCGCTGCGGAATCTTCACGCGTGCGACCGGCGCACGCGCGGGCGACCTCGCGTCCAGCACATACAGCTCGGATTCGCCGGTGGCCTCGTTCGCGACGAACGTGCAGAGGTAGCCGTCGTCTTCGCCCAGCGAGCCGTCACGCGGGCAGAACACCGTCTCACCGCCGTACCAGCCCTTCGGGTACGCGTGCGTCTCACTCGTCCCGCGCTCGGCGTCGTATTTGATGACGCCATCGAACAAGAGGGTGGGCGCGCTGCTGACGCGCTGGTGGTAGCTGAACCTCGACTTCACGCCGAGACAGCGGTTGTCCATTCGCGGGAACTCGGCCAGCGCGTCGTCCAACTTCTCCTCTCGAGTCGCACCTGTCTTCAAATCAAACGTCCAGCGGTAGAAGACCGGCGAGAGCGAGAGGATGCCCAGGCTGGGCACTTCACGCGACAGCTTGGGATTCGCAGGATCCTTCGCCACGGGATTGTCGATCTTGCAGCCGATCATCACCACGCGGTCGCCGTCCTCCCATGCATTGACCGTGTGGTAGACGTAGCCCGGCGTCGCTTCGAACCAGCGCACAGCCTCGTTCG
>JBQTKE010000667.1:0-3847 GCA_052386435.1 Myxococcaceae bacterium | reverse complement strand
ACCTTCTCGATGGAGTGGCCGCGCTCCCGCACGTCGCGCGAGAGCTTCCAGTGCAGCCGCACCCGCTCGTCCGGAGCCAAGAACACGCGCAGATCGAACCACTCGCGCAGCCCGCGCAGGTAGAGGGTGTGCAGCCCCTGCACCACGATCGCGCGGCCGGGCTTCATCTCGCGCGGCTCCGTGAAAGTTCCGGTGGCGTGGTCGTAGTGGGGCTGCAAGATCGCCAAACCCTGCCGGAGCTCCATCGCGTGGCTCTCCAGCACGGTGAGGTGGTTCGCACGCGGGTGCAGATGCGTGTAGTCCTGCCAGCGCACGCTGGCCCTCTCCCACTTGTGGTAGTCGTCGCCTTCCACCACGCGCGTGTGCTTGGGATTGAAGACATCCTGGATGAGCGCGCAGAGCGTGTTCTTTCCCGCGCCGGAGTCACCGGCGACGCCCACGAGGACGGGCTGCGCGCGACCCTTGAGGGGAATCTCGCGCCGTACCGCCAGCCACCACATGGAGACCAAGATCCCCGCGAGGGTGGTCTGCATCACGGTGAAGAGGATGCCGCTGTAGAGCGACGCGGTGTCGGAGGGGCCGGCGCGGAAGCCCAAGTAGTAGAGGAAGTAGACGGCGGTGAACGCCACCAGCGGCGAGCGCGGCATGTTCAAGTAGGTGACCTGGAAGAGCACCACGAAGGGAAGCACCCAGAGGTGCCAGCCGGGTCCGGGTTGGGTGACCAGGAGCAGTGTTCCAAAGATCGCGCCCGCGCCGTAGACCAAGCCTCGCTCACTGATGTGCGTGGCCAAGCAGAGTCGACCCAGCACCGCCAGCACGGCCATCAAGCCCAAGAAGAGCGTCTCGCCATTGAGTTGAAGCTGAGCGGAGAAGACGCGCAGGGCTTCAGGTGACGACGTGCTGGCGTAGAGCAGCCGATCCGCGGCGAGCAGGGGCACGAAGCCCACGGCGGTGAGCACGGCGTAGACACCCGCCCACGTGGAGATGCGGCGCAGCGCTTCCGCGGCGAAGTGCCGGTTCCAGAGAAAGACCAGCATCACCGGAATCGCCGCGACCACGTGGAACTTGCAGAGCGTGGCGGCCGCCATCGCCACGGCGCTCGGGATCAGCCGGTCGCGCAGCAGCAGCACGATGCTCAGCACCGCCAGCGCGGTGGAGGCCACGTCGAGCTGGCCGTGGACATAGGTGACGTAGAGCGCGATCGGGTTGAGCCAGTACCACTTGAAGATCTCTTTGCGCCGGTTGCCCGCCAACGCGAGCAGACCGCCTAGCAGGACCAGCTCCAGTCCCAGCAAGGGCAGGCGCACCAGAGAACGCCCCGCCCAATCCGCGCCGAGTACGGCGTCTCCGAAAGCGGCGTGTGCCAACCAGCGGGGCACGAAGAGCACGGCGTAGAGAACCGAACCGTAGGGAAAGTAGTTCGCGGGCGAGAGATCCCACGGGTTGGTGGTGGGGTTCTTCACCGCCCGGTCGAGGAACGGGATGAACAGCTCGTCCAGGTAGTACGAGCCGAAGAACGGCATGCACGCCACGCGAGCCGCGAGGCCCAGCCAGAACAGCCGTGAGCGCGCCCAGAGGTTCACGCCCGGCCCTCACTGCGCGCCAGCGTCACCATGTAGCGAACCATCCCGAGGATGGTCTTGTAGCGGCCGGCGAACGTCGCGGCCCAGTTGGAGACCCCGTGCACGCGCGGCGGGAACTGCACGGTGATGGTCTCGAAGGTGTAGCCGTCGCGGCGGGCTCGGAAGAGTGTGTAGAGATCAAACGCGAAGCTTTTCGGCGGATCGTCCAGGGTGTCGAGAAGTGCTCGCGGGAAGACCTTCGGCTGCGCGTTCACTTCCCAGACGCTCATCCCCAGAATTGCGCGCGCCAGCGTCTCGAAGGTGCGGCTCACCGCCTGGTCCTTCCAGTTGCGGCCCACGCGGGTGCCCTTCACCAGCGTCTTCTCCTGGGGCGCCAGTCGGACCAGCGCCAACGCTCGGAACGCGTCTTTCGGATCGCACTGCTGATCCGCGTGACTCCACCCAATGAAGGGCGCGCTGGTGACCTTGAGCCCCGTATAGACGCCGTGGCCGTAACCCTGGTTCACATCGACCGGGACCCAGCGGAACCACTTGCCGTAGGGCGTTTCCTTGAGCTGTCCCAGCACCTCGCGCGAGTTGTCCGCGCTGCCGTTCTCCACCAGGACCAGCTGGAACGTCTTCGGCGTGAACCCGGCGGCTTCAGCGGCTTCAGCTGCCCGGCGCAGGATCGTCTCCAGCGACTTCCCTTCGTTGTAGCAGGGAAGAACGAGCTCGAATTCAGGCATGGGTCACTCCGGGAAGACGAGGGCGTCGGACCAGCGCGCGGCCGGTGAAGCGCTCCTGCCAATAGAGGGTCTCGGCCATCGCGTCCGGTTCTCCCCAACAGAAGTATCCGTCAAGCGGCACTTCGCGGACGACCTGACCGGCATCGCGCATCAGCTCGAAGACTGAGTCGAGGTAGAGCTCACCGTTGACGCGCAGGTCGCGCGCTTTGAGCAGCGCGATGGCGTCGCGCATGACCTCCGCGGTGCGGAACCAGAAGGTCCCGACCAGCACCGCGTCCTTGTGCGGCGTCTCCGAGAGGGGCTGCTTCACCGACACGCGCTGGACCTCGGGGAACGCTTCGCCGCCGGTTGCCGACTCCACGTAGGCATAGGCCTTGGGGCGGCGCAGGGCACCCGGGTAGCCGCGCACGGTGAAGATGGCCGCGTCGCAGCGAGGATCGGCGCGGAACGCGCTCCAGCGCGCGGGCTTCAGTGCGATGCCGTGGTCGCAGGAGCTGACGAGGACTTCCTGCTTCGGATCCAGCGCCGACAATCCCGCTTCGGTCGACAGCGCTTGGCCGGGCGGCGTCGTCTCCAGCTCCACCACGCGATCCTCGGCGCGCAGCCAGGGCCGCAGCTTGCTGGAGAAATCTTTCAAGGCAACCACGACCGTGCGCTGCGCCGCGCGGGGCAGCGTGTCGAGCGCGCTCTTGAACATGGGCTTCTCGCCAACGGGGACGAGCGGCTTAGGCTCCAAGGTGATGCCTTCAAAGCGAGAGCCCTTGCCTGCCATCGGCATCAGGACCTGCGCGACCTCGCCGGTGTCGCCCAGCTGCTCGTTCGCGGCGGCGAAGCCGGACTCCCAATACTCGAACGTCTGGAGCTGATCCGGGGTTCCCCACTGATAGAAGGCGGGGACCTCGAACACCGTCACCTTGGAGCTGGGTCGCAGCCGCAAGAGCGCTTCCACGGTGAGGCTGGTGTAGAGTTCTCCGCCGACTTCCAGCTTGTGCG
Organism: Myxococcaceae bacterium; assembly: GCA_052386435.1. Classification (GTDB taxonomy): domain Bacteria; phylum Myxococcota; class Myxococcia; order Myxococcales; family Myxococcaceae; genus JBQTKE01. The sequence continues at coordinate 546 of JBQTKE010000667.1, read as the reverse complement.
CGCGCTGGTATGCGAGTGCTTCGCCCAGCAGCCGCGCGGTGCGGAAGTAGTAGCCGCCGGCGGAAGCGAATTCGTTCTCTCGATCCTGGGTGAACGAGCCCTTCTCGCGAACCTCCACCACCCGGGGACCCTCCATCCGCGAATAGGCGTACGTCTGAGGACTGAGGTAGTGGGCGTGGAAGCCGCGGTAGGAGAGCAGACACGCGTCGCTCTGCGTCTCCGCGACGAATTGCTCGAAGCGCGCCGCGTCCCAGACCATCCCGTAGTCGCAGTAGGTGACGAGCACGGGGGCAGCGGGATCCAGCTTTGGCAACACCGTCTCCAGCGCCTGGCCGGGGCCTTTGCTGTGCGCAGGGATGGCGGTCTGCGTGGCGCCCGGACGAAGCGCTTGGAGCGCGGCCGGAAGCTTTGTCTGGAGATGGTTCTCCGCCAACACGAAGTAGGTGGGCCACGACGAAGGAAAGACCTCGAGCAGTCTTTCGATCATCGGCCGACCCGACACGGGGATGAGCGGCTTCGGTTGCCGGTAGCCCGCGGCTTGATAGC
>JBQTKE010000666.1:0-17683 GCA_052386435.1 Myxococcaceae bacterium | reverse complement strand
TCCACCCGAATCGCCAGCAGCCGGTCCGCCGCCTTCACCACCACGACCGGGCGTCCTCCCAGGCTCTGCTCTTCTTCTTTCAGGTCCAGCAGCTTGGAGAGCGAGTGGATGGTGAGCAGCTGCCCATTCACGTCCAACGCTTCCGCGCGGGCCTGCGCCGGGTTGAGGTACTTCGACCGCGCCACCGCGACCAATGGCAGGGCCAGCACGAAGCCGCAGGATTCAAAGAGCAGCGCCTGCGCGGTGGCGAGGGTGAGCGGCAGCTCAAGTATGAAGCGTGTGCCCTTGCCCAACACCGTGCTTAAGGTCACCATGCCGCCCAGCCGCTGCACGTTCTCCTTCACCACGTCCAGCCCCACGCCGCGGCCGCTGGTGCGCGTCACCTGCTGCGCGGTGGAGAATCCGGGCGCGAAAACGAACTCGTAAACCTGCGCGTCGGTGAGCCCCGCGGCGCCTTCGGAGGTGACCAGTCCACGCTCGATTGCGGTCTGGCGGATTTTTTCCGGATCCATGCCCGCGCCATCGTCGCTGAAGGCGATGAAGACCTTGCCGCCGCGCTGCTCCACGTCGATGCGCAGCATGCCTTCCGCCGGTTTGCCCGCGGCCTGCCGGCGCTCCAGCGTCTCCAGTCCATGGTCCACCGCGTTGCGCGCCAGATGGACCAGGGGGTCTTTCAGCTCCTGCAAGAGCCGGCGATCGAGCGCTACCTGAGCACCGCTGAGCTCCAGCCTCGCCAGCTTATGCACTTGCCGAGCGTGCTCCCAGACCGCGCGCGAGAGCGGCGCGAGAATCGTCTCCACCGGCAACATGCGCAGCGCGCGCAGCTCTTCGTCGGCTCCCGCGAGCCTGCCCGAAAGCTCGGTTACGTCGGAGAGCAGTCCGCGGTGGAGCAGGTGGAGCTGTTGCCGCAGCGTCTTGGTGAGCTCCCGGTCCATGCCTTCGAAGCGGCTGGAGAGCGCGGCCTCCACCGTCCAGGCGATTCGCCGCGCTTCCTCCGTGCGGTGCTCCAGCGCGCTGCGGACTTCGCGCAGGTCGTCGAATTGGTGGTCCAGCGCGGAGAGTCGTTCCACCGCGACGCGGATCGTCTCCACCGTGTCGGAGCTGCGCCGTTCGGGGGGCTTGGGCGCGGGCGCGGCGATGCCCGTCACAGGCTCATTGCCTTTCCGCGGTGGGGGCGGCTTGCGACCACCGCCAAACGGATCCGCTTCACGCGCGGAGAGTCGCAGCAGCTCAATGGCCGCTTGCGCCAGGATAGGATCCGGCTCGTTGTTTCCGCGCAGCGCCCCTTCGACGCGGCGCTGCGCTTGATCCAGCGCCTGTAGCAGCGCCGGAGCGAGCGACGGAATGAGCTCGCGCTCACCGGTGCGGAAAGGGGTGAGCGCGGTCTCGAACGCGTGCGCCAGCTCCTCGAGATCTCCCAGACCCAGCGTACCCGCGTTTCCCTTGATGCTATGGGCGTGGCGAAACACTTCCTTCATCAACACGCGGCGCTCCTCCACCTGCGACGAGCGCTCAATGCGGATGAGCGCGTCGGTGATGGCGGTCGTCTGCTCGCGGAGCTCTTCCGCGAAAACGGCCAGCACCTGGAGAAGGACGTCTTCCATGTAGAGTCTTGCGCTCCTTTTAGGGAAGCAGACGGGAGTCCTGCAGCAACGCGGGTGCGGAGAGGACCAGAATCGGATTTCCAGCTTGGCGCGCAATCTCAGTGAGCCCAGACCGCTCCACGCCTTGATACGTCGTCGTCACCGCGTCCACGTCCTGCACGCCGCGGAGCTCTTCGACCAAGATCCCCACTTGGCTGATGCCGTCCGAAACGACGATGTACGTGGGTAAATCGGCCACGCCAGACGTCTCCATGTTCCAGAAGAGGGGCAGGTCGACCAAAGAGAGGACGCGGCCTCGGTGCTGAATGGCGCCCAGCATCCAAGCCGGCGCGCCTGGGGCGGGGGAGAGATCGCGCAGGCGACCGGCGCCTTCCACTTCCAAAGTGCGAACGCCATAGACCTGACCGCCGCGTAGAAACATCGTGAGCGCGACCTTTCCTTGCTGTTCCGGCGCAGGGCGCTCCGCCAGCTGCTGGGCACGCTCCTGCAGGATGTCGAGAGGCGCTCGTTTCATGTCGGCAAGCCTGCCAAGACTTGCCGAACATACGCCACTTTCATTCCGCCCAGACCGACGTCGTCTTCGTCCTTCATGTCGCCCAGAAGGCCGAGCAGCGAGCTGCGGTAGTGCGCCAAGCCGGCCATGTCGCCGGAGCGCGTGGTGATCAACGCCAAGTGTAGGTAGGCCGGGATGTAGTGGGGTCGCAGTAGGAGTACTTGACGGAGCAATACTTCGGCGCGCGCCAACTCTCCCCGTTCTCCGTGAATCGTCGCGGAGAGGAAGAGCGCATCTGGTTCTTCATGGAACGGTTGAATGCGGCGCAGCGCCCCGTCGAAGTCGCCGCGATCCGCGAAAGATCGTGCGTCCTCCAGGGACCGCTCCACCACGCGGGCACGCGCGGACTGCGCACGCTGCTCCGCGCCGGAGCGCTGCGGGACTAAGCGCGGCATCATCGGTGGCGTCGTCACCATCGACTGTCGGTTGGCAACGCGCCGAATGACGCAGGCGTTGGACTCCATGCGCATGTCGAAGCCGGCGGGCGCCTGCTCCGGTCCTTCCAGCGCGCCCAACATGAGGATGCCGTCGTCCGCCAACGCTTCACACAGCCACCGGCGAACGGCGGCGGCACGCGCGGGCTTCAAGTAGAGGAGCACGTTGCGGCAAAAGATGACGTCCACCCGCTGCGGCAAGGCCATGGGCGGGATGAGCGGGTCGTCCGCGAAGTTCTGCTCGTGAAAGCTCACCATCAACCGGTGCCGGGCGGAGACTTCCCACTGCCGTCCCACTTGCCGCATGCCCAAGATCTTCTCGGCCGGCCGTTCGCGAAAGCTCCACGAGCCGTAGCGTCCCAAGCGCGCCACCTCCAGCGCTTCTTGAGAGATGTCCGTACCGGCGATTTTCGGATCCGGCACGTAGCTCGAGAGCACCGTGGCGATGGAGTACGCCTCTTCGCCGGTGGCGCAGCCCACGCTCCATGCGAAGCGATAAGGCCGCCCGGTCGCCGCCGCGTCCATGGCGCGTTTGGTGAGAAAGTCGAAGTGCTCTGGGTGACGGAAGAAGTACGTCTCGTTCACCGTCACCGAAGAGACAAGCTCGCGGTAGGCGACGGGGTGACGCTGACAAGCCCAGACCGCCGCGCGCTCCGGATCCACGCCCAGCGCCAGGCCGACCGTGGAGAGCGCCTGTTCGAGCGTGGGCCGGTTGGTCTCCGAGAGCCGGTGGCCCAGGAGATCCGCCACCGCCTGGAGCAGGTCTTCGGTCACTTAAGTCCGTGCTCCCGCGGCGAGCTCGATGGCGCGGTTGAGCAGGCGGGCGCGTCGTTCACCCACCAGCGCGTTGGGATCGATCAGCAGCGCTCGCAAGCCTTTGGCGACGGCGAGGCCGCGGACGACGTTCAGGGTGCGCGGGTTGGCGTTGGCGGCGCTCAGGTCTTCCTCGGTCAGCGAATCCGAGATCTCTCCTACCTCCACCACCTGATCGACCAACAGGCCGAACGGACCGCTGTTGCTGGTGAGCAGCAGCACGTGGCTCTCCACCAAGCGGCGCAACAGCACATCCGCGCGGGCGGCCCGGCGCAGCCCCAACATCGCCGCGGTGTCCAACAGCGGCACCAGCTCGCCGCGAATGTCGAGCACGCCCAAACAGCCGAAGGGCGCCCGCGGCGCGCGCAAGGGCCAGGCAGCGCGCACGACCTCGTTCACTGACGCCAGCGGCAGCGCGAAGGTCTCTTTCTCCAGCGAGAAGAGCAGGGCTTGGCTCATCCCGCCCTCGCTTCGCGTTCCAGCGCCAGCCCCAACGCCATGCCGCCCTGGGTTCTGAGAATGGAGATGAGCTCGCGATCGCGGTTGTTGAGCCAGCGCTTGTGCCGCATCAGCGTCTTCACCTCCAACAGCCCCACCGGTTTGCCTGACGTCTCCGGAAAGCTCGTGGCCACCACTGCGCCTGGAATTCCGTAGGCCGGTTTGTCGGATGTCAGCGCGGAGGCGAGCGGCGTGTCGGCCTCCTGGTGAAACACCGTCGCGCTCTGCAGCGCAGGTCCCATCCCCGCGGTGGGGACGAAGCCCTTCGGCGTGGAGACGTAGAACGCGAAATCTTCTGAGCCCAAGAAGTTGATGATGATCTCCTGTACCGCGTCCGACACCGAGCGCGGGGTGAGCTCCGCGAAGAGTCGCACGTGCATCACGTACAGGTTGGAGAGGTTGCGGACCTCCCTCTCCGCTTCGTCCAGCTCAGCCTGGGTCTTCGAAGCCACCGAGCGGATCTCTGCGAGGCGGCGGTTCATCTCCTCCGCGTCGAGCGGACTGACGTCACGCACGTACGCGAGCGCGCGATCGATTGAAGGGATGAGGCCGCGTTCCGCCATGGCGTCAGGCCGAAGCGCCCACGGCCTCTTGGACGCGCAGCCGCAGCTCGTCGCGATCAATGGGTTTGGTGACGAAGCAGTAGGCGCCCAACTCTCGGCACTCCCGCTTCACGTCTTCTTCCGACTTGGTGGTGACCATGATCACCGGAATGTCTTTAGTGGTTTCGCGCGTCTTCAGCTCGCGGAGCGTCTCAATGCCGTTCATCTCCGGCATCATCAAGTCCAAGAGAATGGCGTCCGGCTTACGCTTGTCGGTGGCCGCCAGCGCCAGCTTGCCGTTGACCGCTTCGACATATTCGTAGCTGTCGCCCAACGCGACCTTCTCGAACATGCGGACCGTGAGGGTGTCATCCACCAGCAGGAGAACCTTCTTCATCGCGGCCTCGTTGGAAAGGAAGTGCGGCGAAGAGTAACGCAGCGCCGCGCGGCGCCACAGGGGTGAGGCGCGGACCCTGTGGGCAACGGTGGGCGCCCCAGAGACATTCGCGGGGCTTCGACCGCGAACCTGCCAGCGCTGGACCGCGCACTTGCTGCGCCGTCGCTCCTCTAGACGTTGCGCAGAGAGCTGCCACAATCGGCGCTCTGTGGGGACCCTCCTCAAAGGCGGGACGTTGGTCGAGCTCGAGCCGGCGCTGGTCGAGGTCTCTGACTTGCGGGTCGAAGGCGGTGTCATCACCGCGCGCGGCCAGAACCTCACGCCGCTCCCGGGTGAAGAGGTCATCGACGCGCGCGGTAAGACCCTCCTCCCGGGCCTGGTGAACGCGCACCACCATTTGTATTGGGCGCTCGCTCGAGGGATGTCAGCGCCGGCGCGGCCCGCCGAGACCTTTGAGGACGTTCTCGAGCACGTCTGGTGGCGGTTGGATCAGGCGCTGGATCTCGACTCGATCCAAATCTCAGCGACTGTCGCCGCGCTGGAGGCGCTCTCGTCAGGCACGACCACCGTCGTTGACCACCACGCGTCACCGCGGGCCATCACCGGCGCTCTCACGAAAGTCGCGCGGGGCCTCAACGACGTGGGGTTGCGCGGGGTGTTAGCGTACGAAGTCACCGACCGCCACGGCGCGCTCGCGAGAGAAGAAGGACTCGAGGAAACCGTCGCCTTCGTGAAGAAAGCGAAGGGCCGCTTTCGTGGGCTCATTGGCGCACACGCGTCATTCACGCTCTCCGACGATGCGCTGCAAGGGCTGAAGGAAGCCGTGGAGTCCACGCAGGCCGGACTGCACATTCACCTCGCGGAAGATCCCAGCGACGAGCGGCTCTCGGTGGAGCGCTACAAAGAGACGCCCGTGAATCGGCTGATGAGCTGGGGCTTGCTCACGCCCAAGACCTTGATCGCCCACGCCGTGCACCTCTCCTGGCCGGAGCTGTCCACCGTGTTGTCGACCGGGACGTGGCTGCTGCACAACCCGCGCTCCAACATGTACAATCAGGTCGGCTATGCGCCCGCGGGAAAGTTCGGCGCGCGCGCCACACTGGGCACGGATGGCATGGGCTCGGACATGTTTCAGGAGGCCAAGATCGCCTCTTTGCGGGCGCGCGATGCAGGCCAGCCGGTGGACGTCCTGCGGTATCTGGCGAATGGACATCGCCTCGCCTCGCAGATCTTCGACGCGAAGATCGGCCCACTGCGCGAAGGCGCTCAGGCGGATCTCTTGGTCTTGGAATACCGGAGCCCCACGCCGCTCACGTCGGAGAACCTCGCCGGCCATTTCTTGTTCGGCTTCGACAGCCGCCACGTTGAATCGGTCATGGTGGAGGGTGCCTGGCGGCTGTGGGCGCGCCGCGCGCTCGCGGTGAATCCCGAGACGGTGCATGAGGAAGCGCGACACGCCGCGACTGCGCTCTGGGCGCGGATGGCGAAGATCTCCTCCGGGCAAATGCGCACGCCGGCTTCCCCGGTTGCCGCGAGCGCTCAGGCTGCCGGTACTCAGAACGCAGCCAGCATGCAGGCTGGGGCCACCCCGTCCGGAACGGATGCTGCCGCGGCGAAGTCTGCGGCTCCCTCAAAGTCTCCCGCCGAGCCCATCACATCTCCGGTGCATCCGGTCGCCGCATCAAACGACGAAGTCGCGGCGGAGCTGACGCAAACGTTGGTGGAAGCACCCAAGTCGCCGCCGGACGAGACCTTTGACGACAACGCGACCCTCCAGCCGGAACCGCTGGCGCTCGAAAAAGCGCTGGACGACGAGCCTCCCACTGCCAGCGTTATCGACGACCCATCCGCACGGCCGCCTCCTCCTGCTCTACTCCCAGAAACGAAGCCGGTGATCGCGCTCGAGCCCGAACAGGTGGTCCCCGCCACGCCGACGCCGAAGGGAAAAGGAAAAGGTCGCCCCTCGACAAAGCATGTGCCGCCCGTGCTCCTGCCCGCCGAAGGCAAACCCCCGGAAGGTGGAAACGCGGAAGGCGGCGGCCAGAAGAAGACCCGCGCCAAGGCCTGAGGCATAACTGTTGAGTCCTTTAAACGGGATGAGCGGGTTGCCGAGCCGCCCGCCGGGCATTACGACGTGGGGATGCTCCTTCCGCTCGTGACGCTGCTTCTGGCCACCACTCCCAAGGCGGGCGACCTCGCTCCCGACTTCACCGTGAAAGACACGGACGCCAACACCCGAACCCTCTCGGAAATGGTGAAGCGCGGACCGGTCATCATCGCCTTCTTCCCCAAGGCCTTTACTGGCGGCTGTATGCGAGAGCTCACCGCCTACCGGGAGCGCTACGCCGACGTCGCCAACCGCAACGCGCAGATCCTTGCCGTGTCGACCGACAACGTCGAGACCTTGCAGAAATTCAAGGCCGAGCTGAAGGCGCCGTTCGCGTTCGTCTCCGACGAACTGGGCGCCTTGGTGCGCGCCTACGATGTGAAGACCCCGGTCATCTCGATGGCGCAGCGCTACACCTTCGTCGTGGGGCAGGACCGGAAGGTGCTGTCGGTGACCTCCGGGTCGGACGCCGTGGATCCCTCGGGTGCGCTCAACGCCTGCCCGCTGCGAGCGAAGACGGGGGATGCCGGGACCGTCCACTGAGTGACGCGCCGGCACCTCTAGCGAAGCCTACGAACGCTCGAGCACTGGCACCGGTGCGGGCTTGGCGCTCTCCTTCGCCGCCTCGATCGCGTCCTTCACTTCCTTCACGGCGGCACGAACCCGAATCGCTGGAGCGTTGAACAGCGTCGACGCATTGCGAAGCGCCTCGCGATCCGCATCCGTGTACTTGAGGTGCGCGTAGCGGATCGAATCCGACGGCTTGCGCAGATCGCTGACGATCCCGAACACGGAGAGTGCCTTCAGCGCGTAGTAGCTGAGGTCGACCTCCCACCAGAACCAGCCCTGGTTCGCGGTGTTCTGGTGGTAGTGGTGGTTGTTGTGCCAGCCCTCGCCGCAGGTGATGAGCGCGAGCAGCCAGTTGTTCCGGCTGGTGTCCGTCGTTTTGTAGCGGCGGCTTCCGAAGACGTGGGACAGCGAGTTGATGGTGAACGTCCCGTGCCAGAGCAGGGTGGTGCTGATGAAGAAGCCCCAGATCAGCATCGAGAATCCGCCAATCATGTACAGCGCGATTGCCAGGAGCACCGGCGGAACCAAGTAGTACTTGTTCAACCAGCGCAGCTCCGGGAAGCGAGCGAAGTCGCGGATGTTCTCGTAGCGCGTCTCGTTGTACTTCGCGCAGAGGATCCAACCCATGTGGCTCCACAAGAAGCCGCGCTGGATGGGTGAATGGATGTCCGCTTCCTGATCCGATTCGCGGTGGTGGTGGCGGTGGTGCGCGGCCCACCAGAGCACGCCCTTCTGGACGGACGTGGTTCCGAAGAACGCGAGCAGGAATTGGAACACGCGGTTCGTCTTGTACGCGCGGTGAGAGAAGTAGCGGTGGTAGCCCGCGGTGATCGCCCACATGCGGAAGTAGTAGAGACCGACGCAGACCAGAACATCGCGCAGCGCCGCGCCCGTGTAGAACGCGAACAGGCACATCAGGTGAACGGCGATGAACGGGATCGACCGGACGACCGAGAACTTTTCATCGTCGGAAGCGGGTAGGGCGGACGCAGTTGCTTGCATGCCCCGATCAACACCCGCCCTTGTCATGGCTTTGTCAGGCGAGCGGAAAAACGCGCGTGGGTGACGGCGACTCATGGTGGCTCGACGTACAGACACTCCGTCGGATAGAGAGACCTGATGTCGCTGTCGATTGGCCCTTACGCGCTGCGAAATCCTTTCATTCTCGCCCCCATGGCGGGCGTGAGCGAGATGCCCTTCCGCGTGCTCGCTTTTCGAATGGGCGCCGCGCTGTGTCCAACGGAGTTGGTCTCCGCACAAGGTCTTTTCCGCGCCAACACCCGCACGCTGCGTTATCTGCGCCACGACAAGGAGATCGAGCGTCCTTATTCCCTCCAAATTTTCGGTGGGGAACCAGAAGCAATGGCGAAAGCGGCAATTGTCGGCAAGGAGTGGGGCGCGCAGATCATCGATATCAACATGGGCTGCCCGGTCAAGAAGGTGACCAAGACGGGGGCAGGCTCCGCGCTCCTGTGTGACCTCCCGCGCGCGCAGGAGATCATCCAGCGCATTCAAGACGCCACTGGTTTGCCGGTGACCGCGAAGATCCGCTCGGGTTGGGATCACCACTCACGCAACTACGTCGCGCTCGCGCTCGCGCTCGAGTCCGTGGGCGTGGCGGCGATCGCCATTCACCCGCGAACGCGCGCGCAGGGTTACTCCGGTCAGGCGGATTGGAACTGCATCGCCGAGTTGAAGAAGCACCTGAAGCGCACCCCGGTGATCGGCAACGGGGATGTGAAGACCGTGGCGGACGCGGAGCGGATGCGCTCCACCACCGGTTGCGACCTCGTGATGATCGGTCGAGGCGCGCTGGGCAATCCGTGGATCTTCCGTCAGCTGCTCGGTGGCGCCGCGCCCACGTCGCAAGAGCGCTGCGACACAGTGTAGGAGCACTTCGACGCGCACCTCTCCTTTGTTGGAGATGAAACCGGCGCGGTGCGCGCGTTTCGAAAGCACCTTGCCTGGTACGCCCACGGACTGCGCGGCGCGTCTGCCTTTCGTGCGGACGTGAACAAGCTGGACAGCGCGGTGCAGGTAGAGCTCTCCGTGCGCCGCTTCTTCGCTCAAGCCGAAGAGGACGCGAGCGTCGTCGAAGAGCACGAGCTGGACTACCGCACCGCGCTGGGCTGAGCGTCAGGCCTCACAGAAGCGCCGCACCGCGAAGTACAACGCGTCCAGCCCAGCGCTGAACCCGGAGAGCGGAATGCGCTCGTTGTCGCTGTGGTACAGCTCCGAGAACGCGACGCGAGGCTCCGCGGGAAAACGGATGGGCGCGAAGCCGTAGTAGGTGACGCCCAACTTGGAGAACGGCTCCGCGTCGGTGAAGCCGGGAATGATGTACGGGACCGCCACACCCTCCGGGTCCATCTTTCGAATCGCCTCCGCGAGCGTGCCGAAGAGGAGCGTGTCCGGTGAAGACTCCACCGGATCGAGCGAGCGCATCACCTCCAGCTTCACGTCCTCACCGACCAGCTCACGGAGCTCTTTCAATAAGGAGTCGGCGTTCTGACCGGGCAGCGTGCGGCCGTCGAGCTGCGCTTCGGCAAAAGACGGAATGACATTCGTCTTGTTTCCGGCGCGCACCACCGTCGGGCTCACCGTGTTTCGCAAGATGGCGGACATTGCGCGGGCGACGCCGCGATCCGGCAGCGACCGAAGCAGACGATCCGACGCGAGCGGATGGAGCAACAGCGGCATCATCACCCGCGCCAACGCGGGCTGCTCACGGGCCATCGCTTTGATGAAGCGACGCGCGGGCGCCGTGGCATGAATTGGGAGCGCATCCGGCGTCAGCTTGGCGAGGAGCGCGGAGAGCGCCACCACCGGGTTATCCTCTCGAGGCATCGAGCCATGACCGGGCGTTCCGTCCATCCGCGCTTTGATCCAGACCATTCCTTTCTGCGCGACCTGAATCGGATAGAGCCGCTTGCCGCGCAGCTCTTGGGTGAAGCCGCCCAACTCGCCCAGCGCGAACTCCGCGCGCACTTCGTCGGCGTGGTGGTCGACGAGAAACTTTGATCCCAACGTGCAGCCCGCTTCTTCATCGGCGACCGCGGCGAAGATCAGATCGCGCTTCAGCTTTACCTTCTCGCGCGCGAGCTGCCGCATCACCAACGTGCACATTGCCGCCATGTTCTTCATGTCCACCGCACCACGCCCATACAGCCATCCGTCTTCGACCTCGGCCGCGAACGGCGGATGACGCCAGCGCGACGCTTCCGCTTCCACAACATCCAGGTGCGCGGTGATCAGCAGCGGCCCTTTTTCTCCGCCGCCGCGCAGCCGCGCGATCAGGTTGGGGCGCTCTTTTTCAGAGGAGAAAAGGCGCGGTTCGACGTGATCTTTGCGCAGCGATTCGGCGATGAGCTCCGCCGCCGCGCGCTCGTTTCCAGGTGGGTTGGTGGTGTCGATCCGAATCAGAGATCGAAGCAACGCGATCGCTTCTTCGTGGATCTCCAGCGGCAACTCGTTCACGCTTCGCTCCGTTTCATTGACACCTCACGCAGCGCTGCCTAGCATCCGATCATTCCAACGGAGGGAACCATGGCCGCGAAGAAGAAAACCGCGAAGAAGAAGCCTGCTGCGAAGAAGAAGACCACCAAGAAGAAGGCCAGTAAGAAGCGATAGGCCTCGCAGCAGCAAATACTTCGAACGGCTCGGCGGAAACGTCGGGCCGTTCTTGCTTGCGGGGCTCGGCGCTGAGAAACAAAAGCCCGCTATGACTCTTCCCGTTCAACCGCCGCTTGAACCCATGCTCTCCGCGCCTGAAGACGACATTCCGCTCGGAGGAGGTTGGCTCTACGAACCGAAGTGGGATGGCTTCCGCGCGCTGGTCTACCGCGAGGGCGACGAAGTTCATCTCGGCAGCCGCAAGCAGCAGCCGCTGGAGCGCTACTTCCCGGAGCTCGTCGAACAACTGAAGCGCTCGGTGCCGGAACGCTCAGTGGTGGACGGAGAGATCATCATCGCCGGCGAGCACAGCTTGGACTTCAATGCGCTTTTGCAACGCATTCATCCCGCGGCGTCGCGCATCAACAAGCTCGCGGAAGCGACGCCCGCCAGCTTCGTGGCGTTCGATCTGCTCGCGCTGGGCGATGAAGACGTGCGCGAACGTCCGCTCACCGAACGCCGTACGTTGCTGGAGAAGACGATCAACGGATCGGATCGCGTCTTCCTGACGCCGCAGACGACCGACGCGGTGACCGCGCGGCGCTGGTTCAACGAATACGAAGGTGCGGGCTTGGACGGACTGATCGCCAAGCGACACGACCAGCCGTACCGGCATGGCGAACGCGTGATGGTGAAGGTGAAGCACAAGCGCACCGCGGACTGTGTCGTCGGTGGGTATCGCGTGCAGAAGAATGGCGATGGTGTGGGCTCGTTGTTGTTGGGGCTCTACGATGAGAAAGGCGTGCTCCACCACGTCGGCCACACGTCCGGCTTCAAGGCGAAAGAGCGCCGCGCCATTCGCGAGCTGCTGATGCCGCTGGAAGGTGGCACCAGCTTCGGTGAAGGGCGCACGCCAGGCGCGGTCAGCCGCTGGTCGTCTGGAAAAGATACGGCGTGGATCGCCGTGACGCCGAGTCTGGTGTGCGAGGTCACGTTCGATCACCTTCAAGGAGATCGCTTCCGCCACGCGTCCACGTTCCAGCGCTGGCGCACCGATCGTGATCCCAAGAGCTGCACTTACGCGCAGCTCCTCCCTCCTCACCCGTTCTCAATCGAGAAGATCGCGCGCGGGAACGCGTAACCCATGTCGCTGCGCCGATCCGAGCTGCGCCAAGTCGCGCAAGAGATGACGGAGAGGCTGGCGGGCGCCGTCGTGCAGAAGGCGTTCTCCCCCGCGCCGCGCACCGTCTATCTGGAGTTTCGCCAGATCGGCCGGTCGACTCTTTGGTGTCTGTGCGCGGAGCCCGGCTTGACCAGAATTGGACTGGCGGACGCGCGGCCGCCCACGCCGAATCCGCCGCCGTCGTTTCAGGCGCGCCTACGACAAGAGCTGACCGGAGCGCGCTTCACCTCCGCGCAGCTGCAAGGCGACGCGGTGGAAGTGCGGTTCACGCGTCAGGAGAGAGATCGCTCGCTCTGGCTCGACACGAATCTCGTGCTCGTCGTCTCAGGAAAAGTGATTGGCGCGAGCCCGCCTGGTCCGAAAGCAGGGCAGCCGTACATTCCGCCCGGCGTGAGCTGTGGCTCAACGACTGAAGCGAGGGCGACCGAACACGAAGACGCGAAGCCGGGCGAGGAGGCACCCTCGCGACTCGTTCCGGATCCAGCAGAGCCGTTCGGATACTCCCAGGCCGCGGAGCGGTTACTCGCCGCGCGCGAGGTAGGGCAGCGCGCGGACGACCTCCGCCGCCGTCTGGCCGCGCCGCTCAAGGCGAAGCTCACCCGCACCGCGCGGACGCTCGCCAAGGTGAGAGCAGAAGCGCGCCGACAAGGCGAAGCAGAGCGTCACCGTCAATTGGGCGAGCTGCTCGCACGGACCCTTCACCAAGTGAGACGCGGCCAGAAGGACGTCCTGCTCACCCGCAACACCGAGACCGGTCCCATCGACGAGCGCAGGCCCTTGGATCCGCGCCGAACGCCCAAGGACCTGGCGGTTTGGAGCTTCCACCAGTACACGCGACTCCTCCGCGGTTGCGAACACGCCGCCCGCCGCGAGCGAGAGCTGACGGAACAGCGCGAGGCGCTGCAGGCGCAGCTCGAACGACTCAGGTCGCTGCCGGATGAGTCACTGCTCACCGAAGCGCCACGGGTTCCGCCTCCGAAGGTCAGCCGGCGCGCCCGTCCTTATAAGGAGTACGCCGGTCACGGCGGCCGCATCTGGGTGGGGAAGGGGAGCGACGGAAACGATGTGCTGACCTTCAAAGTCGCGCGCCCGCATGATCTCTGGCTTCACGCTCGAGGCGTGCCCGGCTCACACGTGATCGTCCCGCTGGCGAAAGGAACGGAGCTCCCGCAAGAGCTGCTTCTGGACGCGGCGCACCTCGCTCTCCACCACTCTGGCTACAAGGGCGAGCCGCGCGGCGAGGTCAGCTACACCCAAGCCAAGTTCGTGCGGAAGCAGAAGGGCGGAGGCGCGGGGCAAGTCATCTACACGCGCGAGAAGACCATGATGGTTCGTCTCGAGCCCGGCCGTCTCGAACGCCTGCTGCGCACAGAGATGAGTCCTTGAAAGCACCCTGAACGGTGTCAGGGCAGTCGCTGCAGGGAATCCGCGTGTAAGGATCTCTCCAGCATCCGCGATCCGCGCCCTTATCGTGTGATAAGGCGCGGTTCGGAACCACCACCGCTGGAGAGACCATGACGGAAGCGCTGATCTATGACGCCATTCGCACGCCGCGAGGCAAGGGCAAGAAGGACGGAGCCCTCCACGAGGTGAAGCCCATCACTCTCGTCACGGGGTTGATCCACGCGATCAAAGCCCGCAACCCCTCGCTGGATCCGGCGCTCATCGACGACGTGGTCTTGGGTGTGGTCACCCCGGTTGGCGAGCAGGGAATGGACATCGCCAAGGCCGCTGCGCTGGTCGCGGGTCTCCCCGACACGGTGGCGGGCGTGCAGCTCAACCGGTTCTGTGCCTCCGGGCTCGAAGCGGTGAACACCGCGGCGCAGAAGGTCCGGTCGGGCTTCGACTCGCTGGTTCTCGCGGGCGGCGTGGAGTCGATGTCGCGCGTGCCGATGGGAATGGATGGCGGCCCCATGGCGATGGATCCCGCGACGGGCTTTGACATCTCCTTCGTCCCACAAGGAATTGGCGCGGATCTCATCGCCACACTCGAAGGTTGGTCCCGCACCGACATGGACAAGTTCGCTCTGCAGTCGCAGCAGCGTGCCGCCCACGCCCGCGCCAAGGGCTGGTTCAAGAATTCTATCGTTCCCGTGAAAGATGCGAGCGGACTCACGGTGCTCGCCGAGGACGAGCTGATTCGCCCGGACGCGAGCATGGACGCGCTCGGAAAATTGAACCCGTCCTTCGCGGCGATGGGAGAGATGGGCGGCTTCGACGCGGTGGCGCTGCAGAAGTACCACTACGTGGAGCGCATCCACCACGTGCACACGCCCGGCAATTCCTCCGGCATCGTCGATGGCGCGGCGTTGGTGTTGGTCGGCTCTGAAGAAGTGGGAAAATCGCTGGGGCTCAAAGCGCGCGGTCGCGTCGTCGCCACCGCGGTCTCCGGCTCCGAGCCCACGCTCATGCTCACCGGTCCAGCGCCCGCCGCGAAGAAGGCGCTCGCCAAGGCCAAGCTCACGGCCGCCGACATTGATCTCTGGGAGATCAACGAAGCGTTCGCCTCGGTGGCGCTTCGCTTCATGAAAGACCTGGGACTCTCTTCCGAGACGGTCAACGTCAACGGCGGCGCGATCGCCATGGGACATCCGCTCGGCGCCACTGGAGCCATGTTGGTCAGCACGGTTCTGGACGAGCTGGAACGCCGCAGCACCCGCCGGGCGCTCTGCACTCTGTGCGTGGGCGGCGGTATGGGCATCGCCACCATCATCGAGCGGGTTTGAGGACCACGAACATGACGACCGAACAGACTGCCATTCACTGGGACAAAGACGCTGAGGGCATCGTCACGCTGACGCTGGACGACCCCACTCAATCCGCCAACACCATGAACGCGCTCTTTCAAGCGTCGCTGCAGAAGGTGGTGGAGCGGCTCAAGAAAGAGAAAGACGCGATCAAAGGCGTGATCCTCACCTCCGCCAGGAAGACCTTCTTCGCGGGGGGCGATCTCAAGCTGCTCATCGAGACCAAGCCCGAGGATGCGCAGCGCCTCTTTGACGAAGTGCAGGCGCTCAAGCACCACCTACGCACTCTGGAAACTCTGGGTAAACCCGTCGTCGCTGCGCTCAACGGAACCGCGCTCGGAGGAGGACTGGAGATAGCGCTCGCATGTCATCGCCGCATCGCGGTTGACGAGCCCAAGTCAGAGTACGGACTTCCGGAAGTGACGCTGGGGTTGTTGCCCGGCGGCGGTGGCGTGGTGCGCGTGACCCGGATGCTTGGGTTGCAGGCCGCGCTGATGGAAGTGTTGCTCCAAGGCCAGCGCCTCAAGGCGAAGCAGGCGCAACAAACCGGGCTCATCGACGAGCTGGTCCCTGACTCCGCAACGCTCCTCGCCAGAGCGCGCGAGTGGATCCTCGCCAATCCCAGCTCACAGCAGTCTTGGGATCGCGACGGCTACAAGATGCCGGGTGGAACGCCGACCACGCCCAAGCTCGCGGCGATGCTTCCGGCGTTTCCCGCGAACCTGCGCAAGCAGACCAAGGGCGCCAACTATCCCGCGCCGCGCGCGATCATGGCTGCGGCGGTGGAAGGCGCGGGGCTGGACTTCGAGACGGCGACCAAGGTGGAGAGCCGGTACTTCGTGGAGCTGGCGGTGGGCCAGGTCGCGAAGAACATGACCCAGGCCTTCTTCTTCGACCTCCAGAAGATCAACGCGGGCGCGAGCCGCCCGAAGTCCGATGCGAAGTTCGCTCCCAAGAAGGTCGGCATCCTCGGCGCGGGAATGATGGGGCAGGGAATTGCGTACGTCACCGCCAAGGCGGGCATCTCCGTCGCGCTCAAGGACGTCTCGCAGGAGAGCGCGGAGAAAGGCAAGGCGTACACGGCGAAGCTGCTGGAGAAGGCGGTCTCCAAGGGACGGCTCGATCCCAAGAAGGCAGAGAGCACGCTCGCGCTGATCCACGCCACCGCGAAGGCAGAAGACCTCGCCGGCTGCGACATGGTGATCGAAGCGGTGTTTGAGAACCGCGACCTCAAGGCCAAGGTGACGCAGGAAGCGGAGAAGCATGCCGTCGCGGGCGTGTTGATGTGCTCGAACACCTCGACGTTGCCGATCAGCGGACTGGCGCAAGCCTCGAAGAACCCAAAGCAGTTCATCGGTCTCCACTTCTTCTCGCCCGTCGAAAAGATGCCGCTCGTCGAGATCATCGTGGGCAAGGAGACCTCGGACGCCGCGCTCGCGCAGGCGTTCGATTACGTGCTCGCGATCAAGAAGACGCCCATCGTCGTCAACGACAGCCGCGGTTTCTTCACTTCACGCGTCTTCGGAGCGTTCGTCACCGAAGGTCTCGAGTTGCTCGCGGAAGGGCACAACCCGATGAGCATCGAGCAAGCGGCCACCCAAGCTGGCATGCCGGTGGGCCCGCTCGCGGTGACCGACGAAGTTTCGTTGGAGCTGATTCGCCACGTGCGCGAGCAGACGAAGCAGGACCTCGCCGCGGAAGGAAAGCCGTATCCCGGCCGAGTCGCCGCGGACGCGCTGGTCGACACGATGTGTGACGAGCTCGGTCGCAAAGGCAAAGCCGCAGGGGCGGGGTTCTATGAGTATCCAAAGGACGAGAAGAAGCACCTGTGGCCAGGGCTGTGCGAGAAGTTCCTGAAGGCCGCGCTCGCGGCGCCCTCACCTGAACAGTTTCGCGACATGCAGGATCGTCTCCTCTACGTGCAGAGCCTGGAGACGGTGCGATGCCTGGACGAGAAGGTGTTGCGCTCGGTGGCCGACGCGAACATTGGTTCGATCTTCGGAATTGGCGCGCCGCCGTGGACGGGCGGATTGCTCCAGTTCATCAACTCGGTGGGACCGCGCGCGTTCGTAAACCGCGCTCAAGAACTCGCCTCGCGCTACGGCAGTCGCTTCGAGCCGCCGGCCTCACTGGTGGCGCTCGCGGAAAAAGCAGGGCAGTACCGCTAACCCATTTCGTCATCACGCCTCGTTCGAAGACCCCTCTGCTGTTCACACCCAAGGGTGATCGCGCACAACGTCGGCCTAAAGCGCTGGAAGGCCGTGGTGGGACAATGGGCGACCTCGCCCGACGCGGGCGCGTGCGTTGCTTCGCGCGAAATTCGCACGCTACGCTCGCATTCCCCTGTGTCGTGGCGCCATTTGGAAAGCTCGAATGGATTTCGTTTGGCGACGGTTGGTTGTCGACACTTTTTCGCCGCTCCCCTTGGCGGTCGAAGTGGTCAAAGGCGCCGCATGTCAGGTGACACCGTGAAGATCGGCTTGTTGTTGCTGTGCAGCTTGGCCTTCGCAGCGCGTGCGGAGGAAGAGCCAGCACAGTCGCCGCCCCTTCAAACCGAAACGCCACCGGCTATTCCCGAGACCTCGGACCCACCCACTGAAGTGACGCGACCGGACACCGCCGC
>JBQTKE010000665.1:0-7726 GCA_052386435.1 Myxococcaceae bacterium | reverse complement strand
GAAGCCGCCGCCCGAAATTCGTTCCGAAGCTCAACTCGGCCTGCGGCCAATCGGCAACAGACTCCTAGGCAGTATTTACGGATCCGCCACTGCCGCGGCGAGCGACGGCCAAGACTTCATCGTGCTCTGGGAAGGCTCAGGGGACATTCTCGGCGCCCGGATCGCCAGAAGTGGGGCCCTCCAGGGCCCGTTCGTGCTCGTCTCCAATCAGCAGAACCACCAGGCGAACCCGCGCGCCTGCTTCGACGGCCAACGCTATTTCGTGAGCTGGACGGACCACCGCTACGCGAGGTCGAGGACGTTCGGCGTGGCCGTCTCGACTACCGGAATGCCCTTGGCCAGTTCCGCGATGTCGAGCGCCAGCATCACCAACATGTATTGGTCCAAGCCCGCTGGTGGAAGCGGACAGGTGCTGGCCACGTGGGGTGAAAACCGGACGGGCACACCGTCCATTTTCGCTCGCCGGTTGGACGATGCTGGGACGGTGGGCGGCGACATCGAAATCTCACAAAACGCTGCAGCAGGCGCTCGCCCCACCGGTGTGGCCACGGACGGCACGGATTTTCTGGTTCTCTGGCAAGACGCGCGGCCAACGGCGGGGGTCTATTTCAACCGCATCCTCGCGAACGGTGCACCGGCGAATGGTTCGGGTGTTCTGCTCGGCGTGGCGGACGGCGGCGCAACGCCAGTGGCCAGTTACGGGACCGGAAGTTACTTGGTCGCGTGGGAGCAGGGAGCATTCGCTTCGCGGGATGTTCTCGCCGCGCGCGTTTCGTCCACTGGCGTGACGCTCGATACGATGGCCCTGCCCGTGGGTGCTGCGGCGGGACGGCAGGCGAATCCCGCCGTGGCCTTTGCTGCGCCGATGTTCTTGGTCGTCTGGGAAAACGGGGCCGCGGGCGCGGTTGACATTTATGGCGCCCGTGTTGCGGCAGATGGGACGCTTCTTGATCCAGACGGCGGTTTTCCCATCGCGACTTTCCCGGGCGATCAAGTCGCGCCTGTTGTCTCGTTCGAAGGCAACCATTTCGTTGTCGGGTGGAGAGACCGTCGAGACGGTGGCGCAGACGCGTACGTTGCCCGCGTTAGCACCGCAGGGGCCTTGTTGGATCCGCAGGGAATGCAGGTCACCAGCGAGGGCATTGATGGCACCCTCGTCGATCTCGCCTCCGACGGCACAGGCGGTATTTTCGTGACGTATGCCCGGACCGTCGGCACCACGCCCCTGTCGTCGCGCAGAGCGTTGGCGCGACTGCTGACACCCGAACTGCTTGATGGCGGCGCAGTGATAAACGCCGGCGATCCCGATGCGGGGCAGGACGACGCGGGAGAGATCGACGCCGGCGATCCGATTCCAGAGGTTCCGCCGACCGAGCGCGTGTCCCTCGGGGTGGGTTGCGGCTGCGGGTCTGCAGGATCCGTCTTGCCTCTGACGCTGTTGGCACTCGCGCTCGCCGGATCACGGCGCCGCAAGCACTGAAGTAGATCCACCGCACCCCAACGGAAGGCGGCGTTTTCACATCGAACCCCAAGCAATCCCTGGGGGCGCGTTCGGCCGCCATACCCACAGGCGCGCAGACCGCAGAAGTTGCCCCCATGCGAACGATTCTCCTCCTGGGCGGCTGTCTCACCGTGTTGGCCGTGGGCTGCGCTGGAGAATCGGACGCGGAGGAAGGCGGCTTCGCCCCGCTGTTAGGCACGGATGCAGGGGCAGGCGCTCCAACCCAAGTGCCTTCGACCCCGGGAGTGATGGAATCCCCGACGGCGCCTTCACCCGGTCAAACCCCCGGCGAGAGCGTTGTCCCAGACGCGGGCTCAACCCCGACGGGTCCGCAAGTGGATCGGAGCAACCCGCAACTCACGTCGCTTCAATTCACCGCGAAGCAAGCGGATGCGGCGGCCACAAAATCCCTCGGCGAGCAGATCGCGACCATCGATACGCGCGTCGTTCCCGCAGGTTTGTTGGTGGTCTACTTGCACGGGTCCGGTGCTCAGACCACCTGCGGCAATCGCGAGATGTTCACCGCGTTGGTGGGAATGGGCTTCCACGTGCTGGGCCCCTGTTACTTCACGAAGTACAGCGTCTCAGCCTGCGGCGAGGCGATCCGCGCCTGCCGGCAAGAAGTTGCGCTGCGGAGAGTAGCGCGCGCGTATTCGAGAGGCCCCCAGGGTCGTCGAAGCGCTGATCAACCTACGCCGGGGCCCGCGTTTTCAGAGGGTGCTTCGAGCAGGCTCGCATCCCGCAACAATTGACGCAGGCTGAAAACAGAACCTTGGCGCGCGGTCCGGACCAGGCTGTCTGCTTCTTGCGGGTCCAGTGCTCCGCTCTGAGTCAGCGTCATCTGAACCTGCCGTCGAAGCCGCGAGCTCAGCTCGGCCAGCCAACGCACCGCGGTCGCGCGGTGAATACCTTGGAAGCTCGCAAGCTCATCCAGGGTGAGTCCGTCAATGAAGCGCAGTCGCAGCAGGGTGCGCTCGCGCGAGCTCAAGGTTCCCAGCGCGTGTCGAAAGGCTCGCGTGAAGAGGGCACCACAAGAGGTGCGCAACGCTCGGAGCTCTTGGTTCTCCGAGGCGATCTGAAAATCTTCGCCGGCCAGCGCGGGATCCTCCAAGTTGATTGACGCGCGCAGCTGACGCCGAAAGTTGATCGCCGTTCCCATTCCGACCGTGCGGATCCACGCGGCGAGTGGACCTCTTCCCGTGTACTGCTCCAACTTCTTTGTCCCGCCGGACCCTTCCAGCGTGAGCGCGCTCAGCAGTCGACTGAGAACTTCATCGACATGGACATCGTCGGCGAGCACACGGGTGACATCTGCTCTCACCTTGCTGTCGATCAACTGCATGAGCTCCCGAAGGGCGCAGGGCTCTTCTCGCAGGACCGCCCAGGCGAGGAAAAGGTCTTCAGCGTGGAGGGTTTCCAGATCGTCCCATGGATCCGCGCCGTGTCGCTTGGCCACGTGCTCGACGAAGTCTCCAGGCGCTCTCGCCACCCGCGGCAATCGTGAAGAGGCTCGTGCGTGAAGTGCTTTGAGCCGAGCTTCGAGCTCCGGGCTGGGCCCGGCGTGAGGAACAACAGCAGCGAATCGTTCCGAGAGCGGGAAAGCCGTCATGGGTAACTGGCTCGCATCATCTCGACGCGTTCATGTTGCGTCAACGCACCGGAACGCGAGAGAAATGCGCCGGTGTCAGGTGCCCTCCCAACACGGACGTGTCCCACGGAAGAGCAACTTGTCGAGGTGCTCGCCGGTAGTCCGCAGCTTGAGTCACGCCGACTGCTGGAACGGCACCTGGATGGTTGTGCCGCCTGCCGCGAGCTCACCGCTGAGCTGGTGAAGGCTGGCATCGTGGGCCCCCAAAGAGACTCGAGCTCACCGGGGCCTGCGGAGTCCGCGCCGCGCCCCCTGTCCGTTGGTCGCTACCTGCTTATCGAGCGGCTTGGTGAGGGCGGAATGGGCATCGTCTATTCCGGCTATGACCCGGAGCTGGACAGGAAAGTGGCGGTGAAGCTGATTCGCTCTTCGCGTGTCGCGGAAAGCGAAGGACGTACCCGGCTCATGCGGGAGGCCCGGGCGATGGCGAAACTGTCCCATCCCAACGTGGCCACCGTTCACGACGTGGGAGACTCCGGCCGCGGTGTCTTCATCACCATGGAGCTGGTGGAGGGTGGAACGCTGCGGACCTGGGCGGTAGCGCAGAAGAGGTCCTGGCGAGAGATCCTCCAAACCCTGGTTCTGGCTGGCCGAGGACTCGCGGCGGCACATGCCGCGGGGCTGGTTCACCGTGACTTCAAGCCGGACAATGTCCTTGTCACGCGCAATGGGCAGCCCCGCGTCACTGACTTCGGTCTCGCCAGCGTTCAGGTTGGGCCACACGTCTCGGAGCCGGAAACGTCCCTACCGATCAGCGGTTCCGCTCAGACGGAGACAGGCACGCTGCTCGGCACGCCAGCGTACATGGCTCCGGAACAGAGAGAGCGACAGCCGGCAACGGCGCTGTCCGACCAATACAGCTTCTGCATGACACTCCATGAGCTTCTCTTCGGGACGGCGCCTTCCCCTGTCGAGTCCGCGGCGCCGCAGTCTGGGGTGCCGTCCCGAGTTCGGAGGGCCATTCTGCGTGGCGCCAGCGAGGATCCGGCCAAACGGTTTCCTTCAATGGACGCGCTCCTCGTGGAGCTCTCTCGAGATCCGGGTCGCTGGGTGCGGCGTGCGGCCTGGCTCTCCGCTCCGGTTCTTGCGGTTGCGCTCACGGTCGGTGGCGTCCACGCCTACCGCGCTTTAGAGAAACGGCGCTGCCGGAGCTCTGTTCCGGCGGTCGCAGGGATCTGGGACGCGACCCGAAAGAAGTCGTTCGCTGAGAGCTTCGCCGCCACCCAACAGCCCAGCGCGGTGAGCGCGTGGAAGCGGCTGGAGCATCGCGTTGATGCTTACGTTCAGGGCTTGGTCGCAAAGCATGTGGAGCTCTGTGAGCTCTCTCTAACGGGAGACTCGCGCAGCAGCGAACGGGCTTTGCTTCAACAGACATGCGTGGACCGCTTGCTGTCGGACGTTCGCATTCTGACCCAGCCTTGGAGCCAGGCGGATGCGGAGCTGGTTCGCCGCGGCGCAGCGCTGGCGGATGTGCTGGAGCCTGTTTCTGCCTGTGCTTCGGAGAGAGCGCTGCGTCGTGTCCTCGGTGAGAACACGCAGAAGTCCGAACCACTGCGCGAGCGGGTGCTCTCCCTGCGCGCCTCTGTCGAAGCGGGCAAACTGCGCGAGAGCGCAACCGTGGCAGCGGAGATTGCGAAGGACGCTTCAGGGCAGGACAACCGCTCCCTGGAGGCGGAGGCGTTGCTGCTGGTGCACGCGGTCAACCAGGGGCTCGCGAACCTCGAAACCGCGGAGGCGTCCGCGTACCAGGCGCTGGTCGCCGCAGAGGCCTCTGGTCGAGACGATCTCATTTTGAAGACGCGGCTGGCGATCGCCACGGCTTTCGTTGACAACGCGGACCGTCGGCTCGAAGCGCAGCGCTGGATGAAGCTCGCGGGAGCAGTGATCGAGCGCAATGACGACCTCAGCTACACCGTCTTCGACTATGAGATCTCCGCCGGAAAAGCGGCGCTGCAGGAGAGCAGGGTGGCGCAGGCCGAAGCCCACTTCCGTCGTGCTGTCGAGACCGGTTCGAGCGTGTATGGGAAAGATCATCCGTCTCGAGCCACCGCGCTCAATCTCTTGGGCAGGGCGCTGAGGGTGCAAGCACAGCCGCGTGAAGCGCTGAGCGCGTACGAAGAAGCACAAACGATCGTGCTCAAAACCCTTGGACCGGATCACCCGGAGCTCGCTCAGTCGTATACGTCGATCGGTCGGATTAAGCTGGAGAACCGCGACTTAGAGGGTTCCGCCGAAGCATCGCAGCAGGCGCTTTCCATCCAGCTCCGCGTGTTCGGGCCCAGCCATCCTTTGGTGGCGGCCGCGTACATGAATCTCGCGTCGGTCAATCTGGAGCTCAAGCGCCTAGAGAAGGCGGTGGAGTTGTACGAGCTTGCCCTCAAAACGAACCGCGCTGCGTTGGGAGAAGCCCATCCGAAAACCAGGATGACCCAGGGAGCGCTCGGACATGCCTATGTCGTCCTTGGCCAGTTCCAATCCTCGCTGGAGCTGTGCCTGCCCGCGGTGAAAAGGGCCGAACGCAACAACAGCGTTGGCGATGAGTTCCACATCTGGTCGCTCGCCTGCGTCGCGGAGTCGCAGCTGGGTCTTGGAAAGCGCCGAGAGGCCGTGGCGACCTTTGAAAAGGCGGAGCGCCTGGCTCAGCTCTCGGGTCAGGACACGCCGAACCGGTTCATCCTTCAGTTTAAGCTCGCCACGGCGCTACCGGCTTCGCAACGCAAACGAGCAACGGCGCTCGTGAGGTCCGCGCAGCTGGGCTTCAAGAGGATGAAGGTCGAGCTCCCGGAAGAAATAGCCAACTGGGTGAAGGCGGCCGGGTTGCAGCGGGAAGGTCGCGGAGAGGCCGTGGCAACCCCTGGGCAACCATAGGGAAAACGGGGCCGCGTCTTTTTTTGCGCCACTTTTCTTTCGGCCGCTGACAGCCGGACGAGGGCGCATTTCGCGCCAGCAAGGAGATTGAAAATGATGACTCGCCTCTTTTCCAGAAATGAAATGGCCCGGACGGTCATGGTGGGTGCACTGGTGGTCTGCGCGGTTGGCTGCGGAGGACCGGTCGGTAGCGCGGAAGACCGATTGGCCGGTGACGACGTGGCCGCCGTCGAAGGCGCGCTCAGCGCTCCGAAATCAGTCACCCGGAGCGGCACCGTGGAGAAGTTGGCTTGGGTGGAGCTCGAGGCGATCGACGCCAAGCCCGGAACGGACGTCTCCGTGATCATGACCGGCGACGGCGACCCTGACCTCTATGTGGACTTCCGAGGCGCGCCCACGGAGACCCGCTTCAGCTGCAGCCCCCAAGTCTCGGGCGCCAACGAAACCTGCAACAAGAAAGTGCCTGGGTTCGCCAAGGGGCTCTTCATTGCCGTCCGCGGTTTCGAGGCGGGCTCGTTCTCTGTCACCGTTCGCTACACCCCCGCGGGCGAGGACGCTCCTGTTGAGCAGGACTTCACTTACTACGTGGTTCGGAAGGCCAGCTTGATTCGGGATGGCGGATCAATCTTGGTCGACGGCTACATCAACAGGTCGGTCGATGCTCGCATTCGTTACGACGGCGCTCTCGGCTCGCCCACGCGTGGCCAGATTTACGTCACCCTTCAGGAGATGTTCCAGGCCGCTCAACCGGAGCGCTTGATGACGGCGAACGAGCGCGCTCAGCTCAAGATCGCGCTCGTACGCGAAGCTGGCAGCACCCCCGACCTCGCGATCAAACAGCTGATTGAGCGGCTGTAGTCCGACACCCAGGTCCGGCCGCGGCGAAGAAGACACATCGGTAACACCTCCGCGGTGTGCCCGAGAGCCCAAGCCGCGGTCCGGACCACAGCACCCCGCACGCCCTGGAGATAACCCAATGTTACGTATCGCTGGACTCGTTCCTACCCTTGTACTGTTGGGCGCCTGCGGTCTCTCAACGACTGAGACCCCTGCGAATCAAGAACCTGGCGCGCTGGAGAAGCCCTCCACTTCACCGCGAACCAACGCCTACGGGCCGGTGCTGCGGATTCCCATCTCCTTCCACACGGTCGCCGCGGGGGACGCGAGCGTGACACGAGCGCCCGTGGATCAAGCGTTCGCGAAGAGTCTGGTCGCCCACACCAACGAGGTCTGGGCCCAGTGCGGCATCGAGTTAATGCAACCCACGCTGCACCCTCACGCGCTTCACAGCATTGCCGACCTCCAGCTGAGTCCGTCGGACATCGACGCGGAGGTGCAGTCGCTCTACGCGCAGATGGGACAGGACGCCGGCTCGGGCCCCGTTGATTACATGAAGTACATTGCACCCGTCACCGGTGCTCCGAAGAAGCTGGCGCCATCGCTCTTCCGTGTTCCGGTGGAGGAGTTGGGCACGAGCGAGGTGCCCGTGCTCCTGCTCTCAGACGCGCGGGTTGTCCATCAGAACCTATCTGCCTCGGTGTGCCACACGCAGATCTCCCGAGACGGACTTCTCGACTTCTATTTCAACACCACCGAGAACCCCGAGCCTAGCGAGACGCGGTTCGTCAACTACGGCTTCGACGCGGACACGAGCTACGAGAAGGCGACACCGCCGGACTGGGACTTGGTCGCGGGCCGCTACTACTCCG
>JBQTKE010000664.1:0-5472 GCA_052386435.1 Myxococcaceae bacterium | reverse complement strand
GTGAGCGAGATCACAGTCCTGGTCGTCGACGACGATCGAGCGAACCTGGATTCGGTTGCCCGCATTTTCCAGCGCGAGCAGCTGACCACGTTGAGCGCCGCCACCGGCACCGAGGCGTTGGAGCTCCTGCGCAAGCCGGAGGTCAGCGTCATGGTGACCGACCTCATGATGCCGGGGATGGATGGACAAGAGCTGCTGCGCGCGGCCCGAACCATTCGCCCTGACGTCGAGGTCATTCTGATGACCGCGTATGGGACCGTGGAGACCGCGGTCGCGGCGATGAAGGACGGCGCATACGACTTCATCACCAAGCCGCTGAAGCGCCACGCCCTGGTCAAAGCTGTGCAGAAGGCGCTGGAGAAGCAGGCGTTGGTCGCGGAGAACCGCGATCTCAAGGCGAGACTCGCGGATCTCGGCGCGCCCGGCGGACGAACCATGGTGGGCCAGTCCCCCGCGTTTCGCGCGTTCATGGACACGTTGAGACAGGCCGCACCCTCGTCAGCCACCGTCCTGCTCATGGGCGAATCAGGCACCGGCAAAGAGCTGGCGGCGCGAGCGATTCACGAGATGTCGCAGCGGGCGAAGGGGCCGTTCATCGCGGTCAACTGCGCGGCGCTGCCCGAGAGCATCTTGGAAGCCGAGCTGTTCGGCGTAGAGAAGGGCGCGTTCACCGGCGCGGTCGCTCGGAAAGAAGGCCGATTCGAGCGGGCCCACGGCGGGACGCTCTTCCTCGATGAAGTCGGCGAGATGACAGCATCCGCGCAGGTGAAGCTCCTGCGCGTGCTGCAAGAGGGAGAGATCGAGCGACTGGGTGGAACGCAGACTGTGAAGGTCGATGTTCGACTCGTCGCCGCGACGAACAAAGACCTGATGAAAGAGGTCGCCGAGGGGCGCTTCCGAGAGGACCTGTACTACCGACTGAACGTCGTCGAAGTGCGGATCCCCGCGTTGGCCTCTCGTCGTGAGGACATCCCGCTGCTGGCGGACTTCTTCCTGCGTCGATATGCCGCGAAGAACGCGCGGACGTTGAAGGGTTACTCGCCCGAAGCGTCGTCGATCCTTGAGAACTACGCCTGGCCAGGAAACGTGCGCGAGTTGGAACACGCCATCGAGCGCGCCGTCGTCCTCTCGCGCGGAGAAGTGATTGACGTGACGGATCTGCCGGAGACCGTGCGCAAAGGGCCCGTCGGCTCCGCTGGACAACTTGTCATTCCCATTGGAACGCCGATGGAAGAGATCGAACGGCGCGTGATCAACGAGACCCTGCGCCACACCAAGGGCGACAAGACGCTCGCGGCACGGCTGTTGGGCATCGCCGCGCGGACCATTTACCGAAAGCTCGAGCGCGACTCAGAGCCCACGGAATAGGCGAAACCGGGATCAGATTTTCAGAACGCGGACTGCCGGAAAGTGCGCCTGCAACTGCACCAGGTCGTCGACGCTACGCCCTACGACACCTTCCTCAGAAAGTCGGCGGTCCGTGGGTGCCTCGTTCTGTGGGTCACTGCCAGTCGTGCTGGGTCTCACCAATCAGCGTCAGCGCATGCTCCAGCGCGCTGATCTCCGTCTCAAGCTCTCGGCGTTCACGCGCCGTCTCCACCGTGGGGTGAGCGACGGCACGAATGCGCGCAGCCAAGTACGAACGACGCCCGGCCAGAATCTTTTTCAACGCGGTCACCGTCGTTTGTCGGGACATCGGGTGGCGCGTTGAACGGGGGAAGGTGTCGTGCGGGGTCGACATCGGAGGAAGAACCTGTGATGGGCAATTTGGCGAGTTGTGGCGGACGTTTTCCAAATTATTTCCGCGTCCCTCCCCGTGCCACCCGGCTGGGCCTGGGTGGTGCGCGGAGGTGACACCCTGCAAGGAGGAAGCGTCCTGACCAAAGCGCCTGCGGCTGCGCTGACAGCCCGTCACTTCGTTCCACATCGTTTTGACAATTTGTCGCCTGGCGCGGAAGGCGTGAGGGGCACACCTGTGGATGTGGCGAATTTCGGAAACTTTTCAGTGGGTTGAGTGTATCTGCCGGGACACAGAACGCGGTCCTGATGGCACCTGCCTTGCTCCACCGAGAAGACTTCCGCCGCGCCCATTCATGGAACTCTTCTTCCGCAAATACTTCTGGACGGTCCACCTGCTGTTCATCCTGCTGGTGGCGTTCCTCATTGCGCGGACGATCAATGTCTTCGTCGAGTCCGCGATTTCTCCGGCGCCGCGGGCTGGCGCGTCGGTGCGCGGCACTCTCCCCACCGCGACAGTCGCGCTCCCGGTGGCGCTGACAATCGAGAAGATCGCGAAGGTGACCGGCCTGCCGGTTCCTGCGCCCGAGCCCGACGTCAAAGAGCCGGAGCAGGTGGCAGACCTAAGCTCCGCGCCGGTGAAGAGCGGGCTGCGGGTACGTCTGTTGGGAACGCTGCTCGCGAGCAAGCCCGAGTGGTCGATCGCGTCGCTTCAGGACGCGGTGACGATGCGAACCCAGACGTACATGGTGGATGACGAAGTGCAGGGGGCGAAGGTGCTGGAGATAGAGCGCACCAAGGTGATCATCCTCCGCGGCGGCCGGCGCGAATACATCGACAACGAAGCCGGCTCAGGCGAAGGCGCTGCCCCTCCCCCTCCCGTCGCGACCAAGCCCTCCGAACCTGTGGCCTCCGCCACCGGCAGCGGCATCCGCGCGGTCAGCGAGAACGAATACGAAGTGCCGAAGGCCGAGATCGACAAGACGCTCTCCAACCTCAACGACGTGGCGATGCAGGCGCGCATCGTGCCGGCGTTCAAAGACGGCGTGGCCACCGGCTTCAAGCTCTTCTCCATCCGGCCTGACTCCATCTACACAAAGATCGGCGTGCAGAACGGAGACGTGATCCGCCGCATCAACGGCTTCGACCTCAACAGCCCGGAGAAAGCGCTGGAGGTCTACACCAAGCTCAAAGAAGCGAACCGCATCGACATCGAGATCGAACGCAACGGTGCGGTCACGAAGAAGACGTACAACATTCGGTAGCAGCCCTTCCTATGCCCCGCTCTTCTCTTCTCCGGCTCAGTCCTCTGGTCCTTGCTCTTGTCGCCGCGCCTTCGTTCGCGCAGCGCCGTCCTCCTCCTCCGGGTGGCGCCGGGGGTGATCGTCAGATCGCTCCCAGCGTCCCCGCTCAGCCCGCGGCGCAGAATCCCGGCGCTCCTGGCGCCGTTCCGGATGCGCCCCGCGCGAACCGCACCACGCCCAACTGCGAAGAGGTGCGGCGCAAGGCGAAGTTCAACATCTACTTCGACAAGGTAGACATCGAGAAGTTGGTGCAGACCGTGGCGGACGCGACGTGCCGCACGTTCATCCTTCCGGAGAACATCCGCGGGAAGATCTCCATCGTCGGTCCGGAGAATGGCCGCGTCGAAGTGGACGCGGACGCGTTCTACGCCGCGTTCCTGGCCGCGTTGGATTCGAACGGCCTGACTGTCTACGCGCACGGCCGGTTCATGAAGATCGTGGACAAGCAGCGCGCGAAGAACTCGACCATCCCGACCTTCACGGATCCGGACGAGCCGTACACGACCAACGAGCAGATGATCACCAAGATGTTCAAGGTGAAGTACGTGGACATCGAACCGCTGCGCGGCGTGGTCCAGCAGCTGGTCTCGCCCAGCGGCGACACCATCCCCTTCCAACCCGACACGATCATCATCAATGACGTTGGGTCGAACATGCACCGGCTGGAGAAGATCATCACCCAGCTGGACACTCGCCCTTTGTCCGATGAAGTCCGCGTGATGCAGCTTCAGTTCGCGAGCGCGCAAGAGATCGCGGAGAAGGTCACCAAGCTGTTCGAAGCGCGCGGCAACAAACCCGGACAGCGCCCGGGAACGATCGCCCCGCCCGCTCCGGGCTCACCTGGAACCGGCGCCCCTCCGGGCGTTCCCGCGACCAGCGGTGAGAGCACCGGCAGCTCCGGCGGACCGGCCACGCTGACCCAGCTCATTCCGGACGAGCGCACCAACAAGCTGATCGTGGTGGCCAGCCCCGCCGCGTTCGATCGCATCAACGCGCTCGTCAAAGAGATCGACGTCCCCATCTCCGGCTCCGAGCGCATCAACGTCTACTACTTGGAGAACGCCGCGGCGGAGGACCTGGCGAGCACGCTGCAGTCGCTCTCTCAAGGCACGCAGAACCGCCCGCGCCAGGGCAACGCGCCGGCGATCCCCGGAGCCCCTCCGCAGTCACGCGCCGCGGGTGCGCCGGTGCAAGCGGCGGAGCTCTTCTCTGGTGAAGTGAAGATCTCCGCGGACAAGGCCACCAACTCGCTGGTGGTTATCGCCAGCTCCAGCGACTACCGGAATCTGGTCAAGGTGATTGAGAAGCTGGATCGCCCTCGCCGGCAGGTGTTCATTGAAGCGGTGATCATGGAAGTGAACCTGAACCGCAACTCCCAATTCGGTATCGAGGCGCACGGCGGGTTCCTGCTCAACGCTGCGGGCGGACAGCTCCCGGTCGTCTTAGGCACCAACTACAAAGGCAGTGGACCTCCGCCGTCCACCACGCTGACGAGCCTTGCCTCCCTGGGTGGATTCCTCGCCGGATTGCAGGGACCCTTGCTGGCGACCAAGGACCTCATCGGGTTCGACATCCCCCAGTTCGGCGTGGTTCTGAACGCGCTGCAGAGCAGCTCGGACGTCAACGTTCTCTCCACGCCGCACATCCTCACCACGGACAATGAGGAAGCGGAGATCACCGTCGGTCAGAACATCCCGTTTCAGGCCGGCTTCTCCCCTTCCAACTTGGGCGGCCTCGGAGGCCTCGCTGGAGCGGCGGGTCAGACCGGCGCGCTGGCGGGCTTGGGCGGGTTGGGCTCGTTCTTCGCGCCGATCAACCGTCAGAACGTGGAGCTGAAGCTCAACGTCAAGCCGCAGATCAACGAAGCAGATCACATCCGTTTGGTGATCAACGAGTCGACCGAAGAGATCGCTTCGCAGGATCCGGTGCTCGGTCCCACCACGTCCAAGCGCAGCGCGAAGACCACCGTGGTCGCGAAGGATCAGCAGACGGTGGTGTTGGGCGGAATCATGCAGGACCGCGTGATTGAAGGCGTGAAGAAGATTCCGATCCTGGGCGACATCCCCCTCTTGGGTCACATCTTCCGCTCTGAGACGCGCGGCAAGGTGAAGACCAACCTCCTGCTCTTCCTCACGCCGTACATCATCAAGGACCAGAGCGACTTCCAGCGCATCTTTGACCGCAAGATGAAGGAGCGGCAGCAGTTCATCGAGCAGTTCTACGGGCAGGTCTCCGGCTACGACGTGGCGATCGACTTCTCTCGCAAGTCCGGACCGCTGGCGAAGATGGGCCAGGCGCTGACGCGTGAGCGCAACAAGCTGGAGAACGGCGGAATGGGTCAGCCGGGCGAGAAGGTCTACCGTCCGGGCGAGACGCCTCCTGAGCAGACACCCAACAACGCCACGGTGCCGCCCATCCCGGGTCAACCTGC
>JBQTKE010000663.1:0-1821 GCA_052386435.1 Myxococcaceae bacterium | reverse complement strand
AGAGCGATGAAGATGAGGAAAGCGAGCGCCAAAGCGGACATGGGTTGCCTCGTCCGCGTGAGTTTAGGGACCGTCATTCCCTTGAGCAGACTCCGCTTGCTTGTTCGCCTGCTCAGCGGCGGCGTCGGCTGTTCACGAGCAGCAGTGCGGTCCCGATAGCGACCGCCGCGGCGCTGGCGTACGGCGGAATGGGCACGGTCTTCTCGCGGTCCACGTTCGCCTGGAACGACCCAACCTCCAGCACCTTTTCCCTAGACGTGTACGTCAGGCCTCCGAAGATGAGGCCCGCCACGCCCAGCACTATCAACGCCACTCCTAGAATTTTCACGGCCGCGAACCATTGCCCAAACCACTTGGCCTCGTCCAGTTGCGTCTAGTACTCAGGCTCGCGGGAGGAAGTGATGGCGGCGAAAGCGCGGTATGTGCTGGCGATTGATCAAGGGACCACGGGCACTCATGTCACGGTGCTCGACTCGGCGGTGAAGGTCGTAAGCAAGTCCTACCGCGAGTTTCGGCAGATCTTCCCGAAGCCCGGCTGGGTCGAACATTCGCTCGAGGAGATCTGGGCGTCCGTCGAATTCTGCGTGGCCAAGGCGCTGAAGGATGCGCGGATCAAAGGCGCGCAGATCTCCGCCATTGGCATCACCAACCAACGCGAGACGACGGGACTCTGGTCGCGCTCCACCGGCAAGCCCATTCACAACGCCATCGTCTGGCAGGACCGGCGCACCGCGGACCTGTGTCTGCAGCTCAAGGCACGCGGAGAGGAGGCGCGGGTTCGTGCGAAGACGGGCCTCGTGCTCGATCCCTATTTCTCTGGGACCAAATTGGCTTGGCTCCTTCAGAACGTGAAGGGCGCTCGGGCATTGGCTGCGCGCGGTGACGCGTGCTTCGGCACGATTGATACGTGGCTCGTCTACAAGCTGAGCGGTCACAGGGTCCACATCACCGATGTGTCCAATGCCAGCCGCACGTTGCTGATGGATCTGCGTTCGCTGCGCTGGGACGACGGGATGCGCTCCCTACTGGATGTCCCGGTCGATGTGTTGCCGGAGATTCGCGGGTCCGCTGAGGTCTACGGAACGACGCTGGGGATGAAGTCGCTTCCGGATGGCATTCCCATCTCCGGCATCGCGGGAGATCAACAGGCGGCGTTGTTTGGTCAAGCCTGTTTCTCTCCCGGCGAGTCGAAGTGCACCTACGGCACCGGCGCGTTCCTGCTGATGAACACCGGCGAGCAGGCGGTGCAGTCGAAGTCCGGGTTGCTCTCCACTGTCGCGTGGAGGTTGGGCGAGCAGACGACGTACGCGCTGGAAGGAAGCTCGTTCATCGCCGGCGCCGCGGTGCAGTGGCTGCGGGATGGGCTCAAGATCATCAAGAAGGCGTCGGAGATTGAAGATCTGGCTCGGCAAGTGAATGACGCGGGCGAGGTGGTGTTCGTCCCGGCGCTGGCGGGTTTGGGCGCGCCGCACTGGCGACCGGACGCGCGGGGTCTGATAGCGGGACTGGATCGCTCCACGACCTCCGCGCATCTGGCTCGCGCGGTGCTCGAAGGGATCGCTCTGCAGATTCACGATCTCGCTGAAGCAATGGCGCGGGATCTGGGCAGCCCGCTGGCGACGTTCAAGGTCGACGGTGGCGCGGCCGCTAACGATCTGCTGATGCAGTATCAGTCCGACGTCCTCAACGCTCCCGTCGTGCGTCCGCAGAACTTGGAGACGACGAGCTTGGGTGCGGCGTTCTTGGGCGGCTTGGGCGCGGGCGTGTGGAACAGCCCCGACCAGGTTCGGCGCGCGTGGAAAGCGGGCAAGACGTTCAAGC
>JBQTKE010000662.1:0-6774 GCA_052386435.1 Myxococcaceae bacterium | reverse complement strand
TGTGGATGTCCCCGCACAGGGTTGCCCTTCGAAGCTCTTGGTCAGGCGCTGCTCTCCAACGCGAGCCAAGAGTTTTCTCATCGACAAAATACTCGCCACGATGCAAAGCCAGCCCTGCTCAGGCTCGCCGATGCCGAAGGGCCAACCCTTGACCGCACAAGAGAAACAGAAGTTGATCGACTGGATCGCGCAAGGCGCGCCCTGACGGCATCCGACAGACGAGAGCTACGCAGTGCGGCTGAAGTGCTGAAATGAATGGCTCCGGAACTGTTAGCGCCGACACCACCCTCCGGGCCCACCTCAATCCCACGGGAATCGCATCTTAGGCCCGCGGCTTCGCGGACCTTTTCGGGTCGGTGGCGGCGAATAGGCGCCCTTGATGCCGGGCAGGTGCGGCAGGTAGCCGTCCTCCCAGCCGGCCAGGTAACCGGAGAGGTGCAACGCCAGTCCCACTCCCACCGGACTCGCGGAAGCAGCCGCCCAGGCATCCGCGGTAGCAGGGAGAGTCCACTGCCGGTAGCCCGCCGGGGGAAGCACCTGCTCGCTGTGCGCCGCCGTCTCGTGCGCACGGCGCGTGGTGCACGAGGGGCAGAAGCCTCTTGTCTTGCCCCCAACCCATTTCCCCGCGTGCCGTAACGGCTCACTGCTTCAGCGACTTTCGCCACGCAGTCTCGAGCTCAGGCGGGAACGCGCGGGCAGGATTGTCCCGCACCAAGGCGCCCAGCGTCCCCCCGCGCAGATTCGCCTGAAGGAACTCCACGCGTGAAAGACTCTGCAGATACGCCGCGCTGAGCTCACGCGGGTCGGTCGAAGTCGTGAGAACGCGGTCCAGCGAGTGGAGATCCACGGGAGTCACCTGCGCGTGCGGCCGCGCCTCCCCCGACGCGAGAATGGCGAGTCCTTCCTGCAGCCAGGTGGGTGACTCAACATCCAGCTCATTGAGTGCATGGTGAATGTACTCGTGGAGAATCGTCTCGCGCAGCGACTTGATCCCATTCTGATCGTCCGAGCTGAGATGTATGGTCCCGTCGTAATGACCGAGCGCGCTCTCGATCCGAACGCAAGAGGCGCTGCGCATCTGGTTCGCGTCTTTGTAGAGAACGACGTACGGGTTGCGGACCTCAGGAAGGTGACCCAAGAGCCGTACCGCCTCGCGTTCCGCATCCGACAACGCATCAAGTACCGCGAGTGGGAACTCCGGCGTCACCAGCGGATCGAAGTCGATGGTGAAGCCGCGGCTCTCCATGCGCTTGAAGCGGGTCAGCAGCTCTGCGCGTACAGCCCCGGCGTCGCGCGCTGTTTCGGCGGAGCAGCGAGCATCCGAAGGGACTGGGTGCTTTCGCGGATCCAACTCATGGCGGGGCTTCGGCGCGGCGATGAGCGGCTGAGGCGCGGGTCGTCCGGCATCCTTCGAGAGCTCCGGTTCGATCAGCCGTTCGGGCACCGGCGCAGGTTTTCTCTCGGCGACGACGGCGACAGGTGACTGCTCCGCCGAGGGCCAGTAAAACTGGAGCGCGGCCCCGGCCAAGAGCAACAAGAGTGAGCTGAAAATCGCGGTGCGACAACGCATGGCGGTTCTATACCCGAACCACGCTTGCTCATTCCCGAGCGATACGTCGCGGCGGTTCAGATAAAAGGCGCAGATGAATCGACCGTTCGCCCTCCTCAGCAGGTTCTTCGCGCAAGAGGCCGCGAGCGCCGTGTTGCTGGGATTGATGGCGTTGCTCGCGTTTGCGTGGGCGAACTCGCCGCTGGCAGACAGCTACCGTTCGCTGTTTGGTTCTCACCTGACCCAGTTGGTGATCAGCGACGGGTTGATGACCCTGTTCTTCTTTGTGGTGGGAATGGAGATCAAGCGCGAGCTGCGAACCGCGAAAGACGCGCTGCTGCCTGCCTTCGCTGCCTTGGGCGGAATGGTCGCACCCGCGGCGGTCTACTTGTTCTTCAACGCAGGACAACCCAGCGCGAACGGCTGGGGGATTCCCATGGCCACGGACATCGCGTTCTCGCTGGCGTGCCTTTCGCTCGTGAAGGAGCGCGTGCCCAAGTCGCTCGTCATGTTTCTGACCGCCGTGGCGATCTTCGATGACTTGGGTGGGATCCTGGTGATTGCGCTGTTCTACGGAAGCGGAGTGAAGCTGCTCTGGCTCCTCGCCGCCGTGGCGCTGGGCATCGCGCTCTGGGCGCTGAAGCTCCGCGGCGTGGTGCTCTTGGCCCCCGCGCTCTGGTGGGCGCTCCATGCAGCGGGGATTCACCCCACGCTCGCCGGTGTCGCGGTCGCGGTCGCCGTCCCTTATGACGCATTGGATCGGCTCGTTTCGCGCTGGCACCCTCTCGTCGCGTATCTCATTGTTCCCCTGTTCGCTCTGGCGAGCTCAGGCGTCTCGCTGACAGGAGTCGCCTGGTCTGATCTGCTGCGTCCCGTTCCGTTGGGCATCGCGTTGGGATTGTTCTTGGGAAAGCAGCTGGGGATTTTCGGTGCGACGTGGCTAACCGTGCGACTGGGCGTGGCGAGTGCTCCGGGGCCGTGGCGACACATCTACGGCGTGGCGATCCTCGCGGGCATTGGCTTCACCGTGGCGCTCTTCATCGCTGATCTCGCCTTTCCGGGACTCAACGAAGCGAAGCTGGGAATTACCGTGGGCTCGCTCGCTTCCGCGGTGGTGGGGGTAATCGTCCTCCGGTTCTCTTCCCCGTTTGCCGGCGCCGGGTCTTAGTGCCATTTTCCAGCCTCGCGTGATTAAGGAAGCGTTCCAAGACCTCAACCGGCTGCGACAGATCGGCGTGATTGCCGCGAAGCACGGTTTTGCCGACTGGCTGGAGCGCGCGGGCGTCTGGGGGATCCTCGGCAAGAAGGAGTCGGTGGAGATCACGCCGGAGAAACGCCGTGAGTCGCAGGCGCGTCGCTTCACGTCGATGCTCAACGAGCTGGGGCCGACGTTTATCAAGCTGGGGCAAGTGCTCTCCACCCGCGCGGACCTCTTGCCCGCCGAGTACATCGAAGAGCTGGCGACGCTGCAGGATCACGTTCGGCCGATCACGCTGGAGCAGGTCAACGAGGCGATCCGATCGTCGCTGGGAAAAGAACCGTCGCAGCTGTTTCAGTCGATCTGTCCTGACCCGTTGGCGGCGGCCTCGATCGCGCAGGTCCACCGCGCGGTGACGCTGTCCGGCGAAGAGGTTGTCATTAAGGTCCAGCGTCCGGGGATCGCGGAGCAGATTCGCAGCGACGTCTCCGTGCTGCTCTCGCTCGCGCGGATGCTGGAGGCAGTGGTTGAAGAGACCGGCGTGTACACGCCGACTGGGATCGTCGAAGAGTTCGACCGCGCGATTCACGAGGAGCTCGACTTCGTCAACGAAGCGGTGAACATCAAGGACTTCCACAAGCACAACGACAGCCGCGGCTACATGAAGATCCCCAAGGTCTTCGACGCGCTGAGCAGTCGCACCGTGCTGACGATGGAGTTTTTGCAGGGCACCAAGATCAGCCAGATCGACCTGAAGAAGCACGACCGCGATGTGATCTCGCGCAACCTGGTCGACGTCTCCTTCCGGATGTTGTTCGAGGATGGGCTGTTCCACGGCGATCCCCACCCGGGCAACATCCTGGTGCTGGAGAACGACGTCATCGCGTT
Organism: Myxococcaceae bacterium; assembly: GCA_052386435.1. Lineage (GTDB taxonomy): Bacteria > Myxococcota > Myxococcia > Myxococcales > Myxococcaceae > JBQTKE01. Next base: position 3,139 of record JBQTKE010000662.1, on the reverse strand, counting down.
GCTCGATTTCGGCGTGGTCGGCCGACTGAGCAAGCCGATGCAGGACACGATGGTGATGCTGGTCCTGTCGATCGCGCTCAAGGATTCTGACTCCGTGGCGCGCACGCTCTACCGGTTGGGATCGTCCAACAGCCGCGCGAACCTGATGGGGTTCAAGACGGACATTGACGCCATCCTCACCGCGTACCTGCCCGGTGCGGACAGCACGCTCGGATCGATCAGCGCGAAGACCTTGTTGCGCGACATCCTGGATCTGGCGGTGAAGTACAAGATCCGCATTCCTAAGGAGTACGCGATCCTGTCGCGCGCGTCGGTGTCGATGGAAGGCGTGCTGCGCAGTCTGAACCCGGATTTGAAGGTGATGGAGATCGTCCTTCCCTATGCGAAGGATTTACTTACCGGGCGCTACGATCCGAACCAGCTGCAGGGCGGAATGTTGCGGACGCTGCTGCGCGTCCAGGGACTGGCCAACGATCTCCCGGTTCAGCTCTCGCAGCTGATGCTGGATCTCGAGGCAGGGAAGTTTACCGTCACCGTCCACTCGGAACAGATCGACAAGCTCAACTCGAACCTCCGCGCCATGGCGATGGTCGCCTTCAGTGGACTCTGCGCGTGCGGAATGATCGTGGGCATGTTCATCGCTTTCGCGCAGCAGCCGCAGCAGTGGACGACCCACGGCATTCCGGTGCTCGGCCTGGTGGGGCTCACCGGCGCGGCCGCGCTCTTCGGCTCCGTCTTCACCTGGTACCTGTTCGGCGGGAGCATCCGGAAGGTGAAGCTCTCCAACTTCCTGAAGCGCGACTCGAGGCGATTGGTGCGCTGACGGCGCAGCTCGATGCACTGCGATCGCACGCCGACGCGTAACGGTCAGGCCAGGTGCTCAGCTTCCTGCGATCGCACCAGCGCGAGCTGTCCGCACGCAGCCGCGATCTCGTTCCCGCGCGGCCAGCGGATCATGCAGCGAAGGCGGCCCGCGGCAACCTGCTGCTGAAACCGGACCGTCTTCTCGCGAGAGCTGGGCTTGAACGGACTTCCCGAAAAGGGGTTGTGCGGGATCACGTTCACGCGGGCGTTCACTCCGGCAAGAAGCTCGATGAGCCGCTGCGCGTCTTGGTCCGAATCATTCACGCCTTCGAGCAGCACGTATTCCATGAAGTGAATGCGCTGCGGCGTCGTCTGGCCATCTTCGCGCAGCAACGTCATCAGCTCGGCGAGCGGCCAGGTCTTGTTCTGCGGCATCAACTGCTCACGCACCGCGTCCGTGGTGGCGTTGAGCGACAGCGCGAGCCCCGCCCGGCTCTCCTTCAGGAAGCGGCGCATTCCGGGAACAACACCGGACGTCGAGACGGTGATGTGCGCGGCAGCGAGCCGCGGGACGGGTGGCTGGATGAGCAACTCCACCGCTCGCAGGACTTCGTCGAGGTTGTCCATGGGCTCGCCCATTCCCATGAAGACGACATTGCGCGCCGGCGCATCCGCGGGCGCCGCGGATCGCGCGACCAAATACTGAGCGACGATCTCATCCGCGCTGAGGTTGCGGATGAACTTCAGCGCCGCGGTCGCGCAGAACGTGCAGTCCCGGGTGCAGCCCGACTGACTGGAGACGCAGACGGTGCTGCGGCCGCGCGCAGGAATGAGCACCGTCTCCGCCTTCGCTTCGCCCTGAAACGCGAGCACCCACTTGGTGGTGCCGTCGGGAGACGCGGATCGCTCCAGCATCGTAGGCGCGGCGAGTGAGCTCCCCGCTCGGAAAGCAGCCCAAGCTCTCGCCGCCACGCCTTCGATTGACCGAGGCAACGCTGCCTCGAAGGGATCTCTCGCATCCAGCCATCGCGCGGCGGCCAATGCGCGGGAGCGGCTGCCCAACGCGGCCTCCAGCTCGGGCAGAAGCAGGGCTGAGAAGCGACGGAGGGTCATGGGCGCGCGGAACCTGCCACCCTCGCGGTGGCGCTGACAAGACGTGGAGCGTTCAGAGAGGAGGCTTGGTTTCGCCGGTTTTCGGTTTATGAGGGGACATGGCCCAGCCTCCCTACCAGGTGCGGACCCCTCGTCTGCTGCTGCGCAAGAAGGTGGACGTGCAGGCGCAGGACGCGTTGGGGCGCAAGTTGCTGTGAACCTCTCCGCGTCGAACGTCAGCGTGCAGGGCGCACTGGTCGACGTGAGCGTCGCGCTTCCACCTGGCAGTCAGGTGCTCGTGACAGGTCCGGCCGGTTGCGGAAAGACCACGCTGCTGAAGGCGCTCGCCGGGCTGCGTTCACTCGATGGAGGGCGCGTAGAGTGGGCTGGCCGCGATGCGTCCACGTTGTCTTTCGACGAGCGGCGCGTCCAGCAGGGGCGCTTCGGGATGGTCTTCCAGTCCGACGCCCTCTTCGACTCGATGACCGTGTTCGAGAATGTCCTGCTCCCGCTGCGGAGAAAGATGGAGCCTGACGCGGCGAAGGCGGCAGCGCTGGAAGCCTTGCGCTCCGTCGGTCTCGACGACGCGGTCGACACCTATCCAGAGCGACTCTCTGGTGGCATGCGAAAGCGCACGGGCTTGGCCAGGGCTCTGGTCGCTCAGCCCGAGGTGATGTTGGCGGATGACCCGCTCGCTGGTCTCGATCCCGCGACTTCGCGTCAGATCTGCTCGCTGCTGGCGAGCTTTGCTCGGGGACGAACCGTGGTGATCGCGGCACCGGAGCCTCTGCCCGCGCTGCATTTTGCGCGGTGGATTGTGCTGCGACGAGGCGAGATCGTGCACGACGGTCCGCCTGCTCCAACGCTGCTCGACGCGCCCGAGGAAATTTCTTCGTGATCGCGGCTACCGGGAAAGCCGTGCGCGATGGGGTGGGATCATTCGGGGCGCTGGCGATGGTCGCGGCGCGAACCATCGCGGCGTTGGGGCGCATGAACCGCGCGGAGTTTCTGCGCGAGCTGGTCCACTTCGGCCACGGTACAATTCCCCTGGCAGTGGGCACGGCGACACTCACCGGTGCGACCGTGGTGCTGCAGACCCGGCTGTACGTCGAGCACTTCGGCGCTCGGGGATTTATGGGCTGGGCCGCGGGGTACGCCGTTCTCTGGGAGCTGGGACCCCTCTTGTTGGGCTTGCTCCTCGCCGCGCGAGTGGGGGCGCGCAATGCTGCGGAGTTGGCGGTGC
>JBQTKE010000661.1:0-6497 GCA_052386435.1 Myxococcaceae bacterium | reverse complement strand
GCAGGTGAATCGACACCTTCTCCCGCGCATCTGTCAGCGCGCTGGCCCAAGACGAGAGGACGTCCGCGAGATCTTCGTGGCGGCCTTCGGTTTCGTAGATGCTGGCGAGCTCTGAGAGCACCAACGCTTCGTCTGGACTCACCCGCCGCGCCGCGAGCAACGCCGCCAGCGCGTCTTCCTGCCGGCCCAGCTGCGCGTAGACCTTGCTGATGCGCAGGTATGTCGGCGCCGCCTGATCGCCCAAGATGTCCGCTTCGGCGACCAGCGCCTGCAGCAGCTCTTCCGGACGCTCCTCGCGTTGAGCGATTCGCATCACCGCGGAGAGGAGAAGTGGATCGCGACGGTCGAGCGCGAAGGCTTCGCGGTAGAGCTGCGCGGCCTCTTGCGGACGGCGCAGGCGATCTTCGGTCAGCAAGCCCGCGGACGTGAGGTAGTGCGCGCGCAGGCTGGGATCTTCCAGCGTGTTCGCGAGCAATCGATCCACCTCGACGACAGCAGCGTGATCCTCGTGCTCGAGATAAACCCCTTCCAGCTGCTGGAGCAGACCCACGTCCACCGGCTTGAGCTCCAGCGCCAGACGATAGACCTTGAACGCCTCTTCCTCGCGGGAGAGCCGTGTCTGCAGGCAGTGCCCTTTTTCGAAGATCAGCGCCGCACGGGAAGCATCGTCATGCGTGGCGGCCAGCTCCGCGTCGATGAGCTGGATGACCATCTGCCAATTGCCCACGTCCGCGAAGAGCCGCCGCGCGGCACGAAGGTTCGCGAGAAAGCGGGGCGCCAAGCGGTACGCGTTCTGATACGCGACAGCGGCAGCACGGGGATTCTTGAGCGGGTCTTCAAAGAGCAATCCCATCTCATGAAAGAGGAGGGCCGCGGTACCGGGCTCAGTCCCCACTGCCCGCGCTTCACGATCGAGCGCGGCGATCCGATCGCGCGCTTCAAGCTCCAGCTTGGTGCCGCCGGTGATCGAATGGATGCCGGTGGTTCGCTCAGGGCCGCCCAACGCAGGGTGGCTTACACCGGAAGGCTTCTGGACCAGGGTCTCGTTCCGCTCGGCCATGCTCCCTCGGACACCCGCCAGCGGAAGGGGGGATAGAACCCGCTCGCGAGGCCTTCCGTCGTAGCACGCGGGTCCCCCCTCACGGAAGCCGGTCTTGTGACTCTGTGACGGGAGAAATGGGCTGTGGGTTTCCAGGTGCGAGCCAAGAAACGGGCTTGCCTACAACGTGCGCCCGCTCACGTTACGACCCGTTTCGCGCTCGGTCGGGTGGCTACGCGTGGGCGGCGTTGAGCAACTCCCCAGAATCGATGAGGGCGATGACCGCTTCGATGTCCAGATGGAGCTCTCGGTCTTTCTCCATCGTCGGGACCTTGGATCGCACCAGCCGGTGGGCGGCGCGAGGCCCTTTGCCCGGCTTTGACGGCAGGCGCAGATCCAGCGCCTGACTGGAGACGAGCACCTCCACCGCCAAACACGAGCGGGTGTGCTCGGCGACCATGCGCGCTTTGAGCGCCGCGGTCATCCCCATGGAGACGTGATCTTCCCGGCCCGCGGAGGAGGGGATGGAGTCGACCGACGCTGGGTGGCAGAGGATGCGCGACTCGGCGACCAGCGCGGCGGAGGTGACCTGGGCGATCATGAACCCGGAGTTGAGGCCGGAGTTCTTGGCGAGGAAGGGCGGGAGGCCGGAGAGGGCAGGGTTCACCAGCTGCTCCACCCGGCGCTCGCTGATCGAGGCCAACTGGGTTAGAGCCATGGCCGCTACGTCCAGCGCGAGCGAGATGGGCTGTCCGTGGAAGTTCCCCCCCGAGACGATCTTCTCGCTCTCCGCGAAGACCAGCGGGTTGTCGGTGGCGCTGTTGATCTCCGTCTCAAGAATCCTTCGCGCGAACGCCAAGCCTTCCCGCGCGGCGCCGTGCACCTGCGGCATGCAGCGCAGAGAGTAAGGGTCCTGCACCTTGCTGCAGTGGACGTGGGTGTCGACGATCTCCGAACCGGCGAGCAGCTCGCGCAGGTGTCGCGCGCAGGCCTTCTGTCCCTCGTGGGGACGGACGTCTTGAATCTCTTCGATGAACGGCTTGTGGCTTCCCCGCAGCCCTTCCAGGGTCATCGTTCCCGCCAGATCCGCCACGTCTGCGAGGTGCTCGGCGCGCAACAGCAGCAGCGATCCCACCGCGCACATCGCCTGCGTGCCGTTGACCAGCGCGAGCCCTTCCTTGGCCTCCAGCACCACCGGCGTGAGGTTCGCCTTGGCGAGCGCGTCCTTCGCCTTGAGGCGCTCACCTTTGTGGAACGCTTCGCCTTCGCCGATGAACACCAGCGCCAGGTGTGCCAGCGGGGCCAGATCTCCGGACGCGCCGACGCTGCCGCGCTCCGGAACGACCGGGACGACGTCGCGGTTGAGCATGTCCAACGCCAGCTGGAGCGTCTCCATGCGGATGCCGGAGAAGCCCTTCGCGAGCACGTTGCAGCGGAGCAGGAGCAGGGCGCGTGCTTCCGGGACCGACAGCGGCGCTCCCACACCCGCGGCGTGCGAGAGGATCAGGTTGCGCTGCAGCTCGCGCAGGTCCTTCTTGTCGATGCGAACTTCCGCCAACGTGCCGAAGCCGGTGTTGATGCCGTAAGACGGTGCATCGCCGGCGGCGACCTTCTCCACCAGATCGCGGGAGGCTTTGACCTGCCGCACGCTCTCTTCGGTGAGCTCCACCTGGACGCGGTTGAAGGCGATCTCGCGGACCTGTTCGAGGGTGAGGCTGTTTCCGTCGATTTTGATGACGGAGGTCTGAATTCGGGAGACAGGGGCCATGGCGGCGCGGCTCATAGCAGAGCGTTGTCACTTTGACAGCGACGCGGTCCGTCATTAGGGTCCGTCGCCGTGTCACTCATCGTTCAGAAGTACGGCGGGACTTCGGTTGGCGACGTCGAGCGCATGAAAAACGTGGCGCGTCGCTGCATTGCGGCGCAAAAGGCGGGGCACGATGTGGTGGTCGTCGTCTCCGCCATGTCTGGCGAGACCAATCGCCTGCTCAAGCTGGTGAACCAGATCTCCGAAACGCCGGACGAGCGCGAGCAGGACGTCGTCGTTGCCACCGGCGAGCAGGTGTCGATAGGGCTGGTCGCGTTGGCCATTCAGTCTCAGGGGGCGAAGGCCAAGAGCTTTCTCGGGAGCCAATGCCGGATCGTGACCGACAGCACCTTCTCCAAGGCCCGCATCAAGAGCATTGACGCCGAGAAGATCTTCGAGGCCCTCAAGACCAAGCACATCGCGGTGGTCGCGGGCTTTCAGGGCGTGGACGAGCAGGGGAACGTGACCACGCTGGGGCGCGGTGGATCCGACACGACGGCGGTGGCGATCGCCGCCGCGATCAAGGCGGAGGCCTGCGAGATCTACACGGACGTGGATGGCGTCTACACCACGGATCCCAACGTCTGTCCGGCCGCGCGGAAGCTGAGCAAGGTCAGCTACGAAGAGATGCTGGAGCTGGCGTCGCTGGGCGCGAAGGTGTTGCAGATCCGCTCCGTCGAGTTCGCCATGAAGTACAAGGTCCCGCTGTGGGTGAAGTCGTCGTTCACGGATGACCCCGGCACGTTGGTGTGTGAGGAGGATGAGTCGATGGAAGATGTGGTGGTGAGCGGGATCGCTTACGACAAGAACGAGGCGAAGATCGCCATTCGAGGCGTGCCGGACGTCCCGGGTGTGGCGGCGCAGATCTTCGGGCCGCTGGACGAGAAGAACATCGTCGTCGACCTGATCGTTCAGAACGTCTCCCAGGACGGAAAGACCGATCTCACCTTCACCGTGGGACGAAGCGACTTTGCCAAGGCGACGGAAGTGGTGCGGCAGATCGCCGACAAGATTCAGGCGAAGGGCGTCGATACCGACGATCAGATATCCAAGATCTCCATCGTGGGCGTGGGCATGCGGAATCATTCGGGCGTGGCCGCGAAGATGTTCCGCGTGCTCTCGGATGAAGGGATCAACCTTCAGATGATCTCCACATCGGAGATCAAAGTGTCGTGTGTGATCCACTCCAAATACACGGAGCTCGCCGTGCGCGCGTTGCACACCGCGTTTGGGCTGGATCGCAAAGACGCCGTCACCAGCTGATCGTGCTCTCTCGGACCGCAGCGCTCGCAGTGGTGCTCAGCGGCGCCGGAGCCGTGGGTGGGGCTGCCGCTTGGCGCTGGCCGTCCTCGGAACCGGCCCTGCCGTGTGCGCCAGAACAGGTGCGCTGGGTGGACAACGTCGCGACGTGTCAGCCCGGCCCGAGCGCACCTCTGCCCACGCGTCAGGCACTGACGTTGGGTTTGAAGCGCGATCTCAATCAGGCGCAGGTGGAGGATCTGGTCTTGGTCCCCGGTGTAGGACGTGCGCTCGCTCGAGAGATTGTGGAGGGCAGGGGTGCCGGATTCACGAGTTGGGAGGAGGTGGATCGCGTGACCGGTATTGGCCCCGCGAAGCTGGCCGCCCTGCAGAAGGCCTTCGAGCTTCTCCGCGACGGCGGACGTTGAGCTATAACCGCAACGGTGCATATCTCTTGCGAGAAGTGCTCAACGACCTACGCCTTGGACGAGCGCGTGCTTCCGCCTTCCGGAGCCCCCGTTCAGTGCACGCGTTGTCAGCACGTCTTCATCGCCAAGCCGCCGAGTGCCATGGGTTCGCCCTTGCCGCCGTCCGTGAGCCTGCCTTCACCCCGGCCCGCTCCGACCGGAGCTCCCGCGGTACCGCCTGTCGATGCTGTTCCGCCGAAGCGCGCCGTGACCCAGATGTTCGGGGCGCCCGCGACTCCGCCCGCGCCCACGCGCTCCTCGACGCAGATGTTCGGAGCGCCGGTATCGCCGCCTCCCTCGCCCGATGCGCCGGCGCAGAGATCGTCGACACAGATGTTTGGCACGGTGCCCAGCGGGTTGACGCCGCCGACCGCCGCGTCTGAGCCACCGCGAAAGCACACGCAGATGTTCGGCGTGGCGCCTGGTGGAACAACGCCTGCCGCCGCTGCTGCTGAGCCGCCGCGCAAGCACACACAGATGTTCGGTGTGGCACCCGCGGGATCGGATACCGCGCCAGCTCCGCCGCGCTCGTCGACGAAGATGTTCGGAGCGCCTGCCGCGTCAGGAACGCCTGCTGCGCCGGTGCCGGCGCAGAGATCTTCCACGCAGATGTTTGGCGCGGTGCCCGGAGCGACTGAAGCGCCGGTAGCACCGCAACGTTCGTCGACGCAGATGTTCGGCGTCCCGGCGATGGATCTCACAGAGGAGCCGTTCGAGGAACCGCTTGCGACGCGTCCCAAGACTCTGGTCTTCGGTGCGCCAACGTCACTCGAGCCGCCCTTGGTGACGACGGACAAGTACGGGGTCTTGCCTCCAGGCTCGCCGCGTCCTCCCGCTGCGGAGCTCGTCGCCCCGGCGGCCTCCAAACGCGCACCGATTGAGCTGCCGCCCGAGACGCCGGAGCTGAAAATGGCCGCGCGCTCCGCCGCCGAAGCCGCGGATGGCTTCGAGTCCCGGCTGTCCGCGCGCCGTCAGACCTTGCCCGCGGCGCTGGGCTTGATTGCGATCGGCGTCGCCACGTTCTTGGGCGTGCGCGCGTTCCTCACTCGTCGGGCAGAGATCCCCGTTGAGTGGAGCTCGGTGCGGCAGGAAGCCGCGAGCGTACTGCGTCGTGATGATCTCTCCGCGTTCAAGCAGGCCACTGGGCGGTTGGCGGAGTTGGTGAAGGCGAGGCCGGATTACGTCGAGGCTCACGCGGATCTGGTGACAGCGTTGGCGTTCCAGCTCGACGACGCTCAGCTTCACCAGAATCAGATTCAGGCGACCTCCACGGAGCTAAACCGCCGGATCGTAGACCTTCAGGAAGCGCAGTCGCCCAGCGACTGGGTCACGCGGGTGAACGCGATACGCGAAGAGTTGATCGCGCTCGACAAGAAGAACGAGCCGCTGGTTCAGGAAGCCAAGTCGATTGGCAACGCGTTGAACCAAGCCTTCGCCGCGATGGAGTCCCGCGCGACCAAGCTCTCACCCACGGAGCAACAGACGGTGACGCGCGCGGAGGCGATCTACTACGGCGTCCGAGGCCAGGACGGCGCGCTTCGCAAATCACAGGCGTACGAATCGCAGGGTGGGGCAGGGGGCTGGGGACAGATCGCGTATGCGGAGTACGCGCTCAATTCCAGGGCCCCACCCGCCACGCTCGCTCAGGCCAAGTCGCAGATCGATGCGCTGCGCGAGAAGGACCAGACGTTCCTGCGGCTCTACGTTCTGTCCGCCCGCCTCTCGCTCGCGCAGAAGCAGTACCAAGAGGCCTCGAGCACGCTTGAAGCGGTGGTGGCGATGAACAAGTCGCACACCGTGGCAGCGCAGCTTTTGGAGTGGGTTCAGGAGAAGCAGCGCGTGGAAGCTCCCGGTCCCTAGAGCGCCAAAGGCCTACTCGGTCGGCGGCACGGGCGCTGGAGGGACAGCGAAGACGCTCGAGCACTTCCGAGCGTGGAGAAAAGGC
>JBQTKE010000660.1:0-1563 GCA_052386435.1 Myxococcaceae bacterium | reverse complement strand
CGCGGACCATCTACAGAAGCTCGCCCGCGTATTCGGACGGACGACGGCCTGCGCGCAGCACCTGGTCGTCACAGGCGTACTCGCGCAACGCACGCATTCGCCGCGACGCCAGCCACACCAAAGGATGGAACCAGTAGAGCGCACACGCCAACTGCGCGAAGAGCTGGGTCAACGCATCCAGACGACGCACGTGCGCCAACTCATGCAGCAGCACCAACTGCAATCGCTCTTCGGACCACGCACGCGAGCCCACAGGCACCAGCACCGTGGGCCGCATCACACCCCAAGTCATCGGCAAGACGGGCTCGTCGGACTCGACCAGCCAAACCTTCCGGCGCAGCCCCACCCCTTGCGTCAGCTCTCCGCACAGGCGCGCGCGGTCGTCCGTGACTGCCGCGGCAGTCGCGGCCAGCCTTCTGACTTGAAGGCGACCCGCGACCATTCGAGCCAGGAGCGCGAAAACGCCCAGCGCCCAAACGCCGAGCAGCGCTTCGGTCCAAGCCAGCTGAGGCAACTTCGCTTCCGCGGCGGAGACCATGGGCCCGCTGGTCACCGGGGTCACCACCACTCGACTCTTGGACGAACCTGAATGCTCACGTCGCGGCCCCGTCTTATGCGCAGCGAAACGCTCAGTCAGACCATCCAGTCCGGCTCCTCCGCTCGTCGCGGTCACGCCAGACACCTGATCTGCAAGCCACACCTTGGCCTCACGAGGAGTCAGATGCGCGCGCGACTCTCGGGCTGAGTCAACTTGCGACGCTTCATTCGGCGCGGCTTCACCTGCACCCGACTCGGTCGCGGTCTGCGACCTCACCGCGGTCACGACTTCAACTCGCCAACTCGGCAGCAGCCACGCGAACACCGGCAGACAGAGCGCTGCAAACACCGCCAGCGACCAGACCAAATGTCTTCCGCTCGCAGAGCCGCGCCTGACCAAGAGTCCCGCCAGCGCCGCCGCGGCCAACACGACAGTCGCCTTGAAGCTCGCGTCGAGGAGCAACGTGCCGAACGTCTTGGAAGACCAGACCGCCTCCACCCAGCGCGCAAGAGAGGAACCCATGGCTACCGCCCCTCCTTCTTGCTGCGCTCAATCAGTTGAGTGAGTTTCTCCAGCTCATCCGGGGAGAGCTTGGCGTCCGGGAGCTCCAACAGTGCCGCGATCGCCTGCTGCGACGAGCCTTCAAAGAACGTCCGCACCACGCTCCGCAGCGCGCTGGTCCTGGCTTTGTCCCGCGTCACCACCGGCAGGTAGACGTAACGGGCACCGTCCTGTTCATGACGCAGCTGGCCCTTGGTCTCGAGGATTCCCATCATCGCCCGCACCGACGAGTAGCTGGGTGGATCCTCCATCTGCTCCAGCACTTCCGCGACGGTGGCGCGACCGAGTCGGTAAACCACCTCCATGATCTGCCGCTCTCGCCGACTCAACTTCGACTGGACGTCCGCTTTCATCGGTTCACCCCCGGCAACGCTCGATGCAGATTTATTAGCACTATGCTAATAAATTAGCAAGCGCTCCTGATTTTTCCCTTTCGTCCTGGCCAGTTCTGCAGGAGATAACGT
>JBQTKE010000659.1:0-6007 GCA_052386435.1 Myxococcaceae bacterium | reverse complement strand
TACGTGGCGCCGGTGCAGTAGTTCTCCACGCAGGCGCCGCCCACGCAAATCTGATTGCGCCCGTTGCAGCCACCCGCGCAGGGCACTTCCTCTTTGCAGGTCCCGTTGTCGCAGTAGTGGCCCAACGCGCACGCCGTCGTGCAGAACTTGCGGCAAGTGCCTTCGACGCAGGCTTCGTTCGGACCGCACGTCACGGACGCACAGGGATCCGCGACACACGCCGCTTGCTTGCAGATCTGTCCGGAGGTGCAACCCGCTGCGTAGCACGTCTCATCACAGCCACCCGCCGTGCCGAGCTCGGTGTTCACCGCTTGCTGAATCGCGTTCAGCGCGGTCTGAAGCTCTGAGGCATTGGTTGCGTTGTAGTAACAGGAGAGAGAATTCGCGGCGGCGGGGTCGCAACCTGCCTTTGGCAATCCTCCAGCGACCGACATATCCCGTAGGTTATCGCGCGAGGCCCCGAGAGCCACGCCTAGGACGAACGTCTTAACCCCAGCGTCGACTCTGGCGTTTGTGATCTCCGCAATGGTCTGGGCGATCGGATTCGGCTGCGAACAGCCAGCGGGTTCGCCGTCTGTGACAAGCAGGTTGTAGCGCGGTCTGGACTTATCCAGCAGATCGGCCCGCTTCGCTGCTTCGGTAATAGCAGTCCAGGTCGGGGTGCCTCCCTGTGGAATCAGCGGATCCAGAACCGCCGCCACCTGTGCCCCGACATTGAAGTCGGCAAGCACCGACTGGCAGGTTGTAGGATTCGGATACGAGCACGTCGGGCTTGAGATGCCGCAACCAGCGAGAGTGTTTAACCCGAACAACTCAAGGCCATAGCGAAACTTGTCGCCGCCCGAAGCGGTGATTTGCTTCACCGCGTTTCGCGTCACGTTCATTCTGGTGTCGGACTGTCCATTCGCATTGATAACGTCCGTGCGGTCCATGCTGCAGGAAGCGTCAAAGAGAATGACGATGTTGGGACACTTCGTCCCACTTTGAGCGATCGCTGTTGGCGTCGTCACCAAACTTGCGAAGCAGAAAACACCGAACGTCGATAAGACGCGCATGTCGAACTCTCCCGAAGCCCCTCGGCATCGCTGAGAGTAGTTTGATTGTTTTAATAGTGCTCGCTCACTCGTCTGTCTTTAGGTGCGTTCGCGTGTGTTGATGTCTGTGTTTGGAATCACTATTGAAGCATTTCAGCAATCCAGCCGCCCCTGTATCCACCGGAGATCAGCGGACTTCCGTTGGGGAGAAGAATCATCGCCGGTATTCTTCGTGCATTTTGCAAGGAAGGGCCGAGGGGTGCTGACGCCGTATGTCCCGGTCAAGTACCAGGCCTGCGGCAGGCAAACGCCGGCGTCGTCTCGGCGGCAGCGCTCTCCTGCGTCTGCGGCTCCTCCGTCGAGGTTCGTTTCGGGGCCGCCAGGCTGAGCTGGTGACTGCACTCCGGCGTCTTCGGGCTCGGCGACGCAGATTCGGTAGACCGGATCACAGACGGCCCGCGCGTTGTCGGTCTGGCACTCGGCGTCGCGGTTACACGCGTTGGCGGACTTGCACGCGTTGGTGAGCAGGACTGCACCGGCCAGTACCGCGGCGGCGAACGGCGCTCCGGCTCTCACTCTTGAGTCAAATTCCATAAGGTCGCGGAGACTCCGCGAGTCGGGACTTCCGAGTCAACCGATCCACAGTGCTCGACGACGCCCGAGAGGCTCGCTAAATCGTCCCCGTTGCGTCTCCTTTCTCTTTCACTTCAAGACTTCCGGAATCTGAGCGACGTCTCGGTCTCTCCGTCTGTCCACGCGACGATCGCGGTAGGCCAGAACGGGCAGGGCAAGACGAACTTGCTGGAGGGGCTCTACTTCCTCTCGACGTTGAAGCCATTGCGCGCGAACCGGTTGGCGGAGTTGGTTCGCTTCGGCGCGGAGAAGGCGCGGGTGACGGGGCGTTTTTTGCTCAAGGGCGCGGAGCGAGAGATCTCGGTGGAGATCACGAAGTCACTTCGGCAGGCGTTCGTCGACGGGAAGCGCGCGGCTTCGCTCGAGGATTATTTCGGTGGCGTCTCGGTGGTCGCTTTCACCCCGGATGATCTCTCGGTGATCAAGGGCGGACCTGATGGCCGCCGCGCGTTTTTCGACCGGGCTGTCTTCAACCGTTTCCCTGCGTTTCTCAAAGAGAGCCGCGACTACGGCCGCGCGCTGAAGAGTCGGAACAAGCTGCTCAAGGACCGCGCGCCCGCGTCGTATCTGGACGCGTATGACGAGACGCTCGCTCGCGTAGGTGCGCGCATCTGGGCCCGACGCCGAGCGCTGCTCGCAGAGCTGGTGGAGCGCGCTCAAAAGGCATTCGCGGCGATTGGTCGCACGCAGGAACCGGCGCAGTTCGTCTACGCGCCCAATCACCTCGAGGTGGATTTCTCTCAGGCCGACGAGTCCACGCTTCAAGGTGTGCTCCGCGAGAAGCTGTCTCTTCGTCTTCCGCGTGACCTCGAACGCGGCTTCACGTCGGTCGGTCCGCACGCGGATGATCTCGATCTCTCCCTCGGCGATCGCGCGGCTCGAGCCTTTGCGTCGCAGGGACAACAGCGCGCGCTGGTGCTCGCTTGGAAGATTGCCGAGATTGAAAACCTGCACGCATCGCTGGGCTTCATGCCTCTGCTCTTGCTCGATGACGTGTCCAGCGAGCTGGATCCCGAGCGCAACACATACTTGATGCATTACTTGGCCAGCAGTGGGGCCCAAGTGTTTCTCACGACGACAGACGGCGGACTGGTGCAAGCGGCGGTGGGGCCGGACACGACCTGGTACGACGTCCAGCAAGGTGTTCTCACTGCGAGGGCGAAGCCGTGATGGAGCACGCCTCGTTCAATTGCGTTCGCACGCAGGGGCGAAGCTGTGATGGGTGACAAGTTCTTCCCGTTTGATCCGCGCGGGGCTCGGCAGACGATGTTGGTCGGTGCTGCGGCGTGTGCAGCGCTGGCGGCCTGGGCGACGTACGCGGCGCTCACAGGTCACGAACGGTTCGGAGCGATTCGCGCGGCGGTCTCGGTCCTGCTCTGCGCGGCGTTCTGCTTCGGTTGGTTTCGGCTGCGTCCCAAGCCCCAGTGGGGAATCACGCTGGGGCCGCGCGGTCTGCACGTTGCTCGCCCTTTCTCTGGCGAGGCGATTGAGCTGGATTGGCGTTCCCTCGCCTCCGCGCGCAGAGATGCCGCAGCGGGTGGCCGGCTCGTCCTCTTTGATCGCCAAGGTGGTCAGCTCCCCATCGGCGCGGTGATGTTTCCCTCGAGAAAGGCGTTCAATGATCTCGTCGACGCGGTAGGCGAGCACCTCCAGCCGCCTCGCTACGACGCCTGATCAACGCGCTGGACACAACGCGTTAAATTTCCATCCCGGCAGGTCAGCGAACAGGCTCATTTCGGAAGTGAAACCGTGCCTTTAACGGGGCTCAGCATCCTTTACGCATCTGCCCTCGCATGGTACAAATTCGAGTCTTTTTCGCCCCTCCAAAGGACCACTTCCTTGATGGCAAAACCCGCGACCTCCGACGTCAAACCGGCGTCGAATCCGGCCGAGTACAGCGCCTCCTCGATCACGGTTCTCGAAGGTCTGGAGGCCGTTCGGAAGCGTCCCGGCATGTACATCGGCGACACGGCGACCTACGGCCTTCACCACCTGGTCTACGAGGTTGTCGACAACTCGGTGGACGAAGCGCTTGCCGGTGTCTGCACGGACATTGAAGTCACGATGCACGTCGACAACTCGATCTCCGTCAAAGACAACGGCCGCGGCATTCCGGTCGGCCCGCATCCCACGGTGTTGGGGATGGACACGGTCGACGTGGTGATGACCAAGCTCCACGCGGGCGGCAAGTTCGAGAACTCGGCGTACAAAGTCTCCGGTGGTCTGCACGGCGTCGGCGTCTCCTGCGTGAACGCGCTCTCCGAATGGCTCCAGCTGGAGATTCACCGCGACGGCAAGGTCTACGAGCAGAAGTACGCTCGGGGCGCGCCGCAGCAGAAGGTCGCGGAGATTGGCACCACGGACAAGCGTGGCACCAAGGTCTCCTTCAAGCCGGACACGACGATCTTCGAGGTGACGGAGTTCAACTTCGACACGCTCTCTCAGCGTCTGCGTGAGCTGGCGTTCCTCAACGCGGGTCTGCACATCGTCATCAACGACGAGCGCAGCTCCAAGAGCCACGACTTCAAGTTCGAAGGCGGCATCGTCTCGTTCGTGGAGTTCCTCAACCGCTCCAAGCAGGCGCTGCATGAGAAGCCTGTCTACTTCTCCGCGGAGAAGGATGGGGTGGCGCTGGAAATCGCGATGCAGTGGAACGATGGCTACGACGAGCGCATCTTCACCTTCGCCAACAACATCAACACCCATGAAGGCGGCTCGCACCTCTCCGGCTTCAAGAGCGCGCTCACCCGTACCATCAACTCGTACGCGGACAAGGGTGAGCTCTGGAAAGATTTGAAGGAAACGCCCACCGGCGAAGACGCGCGCGAAGGTCTGGCCGCGGTCATCTCGGTGAAGCTGCCGAATCCGCAATTCGAAGGTCAGACCAAGACCAAGCTCGGCAACTCTGAGATCAAAGGTCTGGTCGAGCAGATGGTGAATGAGCAGTTGGCGATGTTCTTGGAAGAGAACCCGAACACCGCGAAGAAGATCTGCGGGAAGATCGGCGACGCTACCCGCGCGCGTATCGCGGCTCGGAAGGCGCGTGAGACGGTTCGGCGCAAAGGTGTGCTGGACGGCGCGTCGCTCCCCGGCAAGCTTGCTGACTGTCAGTCCAAGGACCCTTCCGAGAGCGAGCTTTACATCGTCGAGGGTGACTCCGCAGGTGGCTCCGCGAAGCAGGGTCGTTCGCGGCGCAATCAGGCGATTCTTCCTCTGCGCGGCAAGATCCTGAACGTGGAGAAGGCGCGCTTCGAGAAGATGCTCACCAGCGCGGAGATCGTGACGTTGATCACCGCGTTGGGCACCGGGATTGGGAAAGAGGAGTACGACCCGGGTAAGGCGCGCTACCACCGGATCATCCTGATGACGGACGCAGACGTCGACGGCAGCCACATCCGCACGCTGCTGCTGACGTTCTTCTACCGGCAGATGCCAGAGCTGATCGCCAACGGCTACCTCTACATCGCCCAGCCTCCGCTCTACAAAGTCACGCGCAACAAGAAGGACCGGTACATCAAGAACGAGGAGGCGTTGGACGAGTACCTGCTCTCCATCGCTGCTGAGCGCGCGCGCATGGTCACCCCCACCGGCGAACTCACCGGCGACGGATTCAAGACGATGTTGGAGAAGGTGATTGTCTACAAGCAGCGCCTGGACAAGTTAGGCAAGCGCCGTGATGCGCGCGTGATTGACGCCATGGTGCAGGCGGCTCGGTTCGAGGCTGACACTCTTCTCGACATGGACGCCGTGCAGCGCGAAGGCGAGAAGATGTCCGAGTACTTCGATGCGCGGATGCCGGAGATCCTCGACCACCTCTCGACGTTCCGGAAGGACGACCCCGAGCATCACTCGAAGAAGTTGGTCTTCCGCACGGAGGTGAATGGCTCTCCGCGTGAGACGGTTATCGACCACGCCTTCCTCTCCAGCCCGGAATACAAGGAGCTGCTCACGCTGCGTGACGCGTTCACGGCACTGGGACCTGCGCCGTACACGGTGAAGTTTGACGACGACGACCTCACGGTCCACACGGTGCAGGAGGTCTTCGCCGCGGTGAAGGCGGATGCGTCCAAGGGCATCGCCATCCAGCGCTACAAGGGGCTGGGAGAGATGAATCCGGAGCAGCTGTGGGAGACGACGATGGATCCGGCTCGGCGCACGCTGCTTCAGGTCAGGGTTGATGACGGCGTTGAGGCGGACACCATCTTCGGGCTGCTCATGGGCGAAGCGGTCGAGCCTCGGCGCGAGTTCATTGAGAAGAACGCGCTCGACGTGCAGAACCTGGACATCTGAAAAGTGCCGGGGTCAGGCTTTACACTCTTACACTCTGCGGAGCGCGGAGC
>JBQTKE010000658.1:0-4081 GCA_052386435.1 Myxococcaceae bacterium | reverse complement strand
CGTCTTCAGGCCGAAGAATATGACACCAGAAGAGCTTGAGGAGGGGTACGCACGAATCTATCAACGCCTCTTCAGTCTCAAGTCCATCTGGGCGCGGCGACCCAGGCAAGCATCGGCCGTTTTGCCGTATCTCGCGATGTCAATCCTCTACAAGCGATCCAATTGGCTCTGGAAGTTTCTCATTCGACACCGACTCACGCGCGCCATCTGGAGCCCTCTCGTGCATCTTACTCGCTGGCGTCACCTCCACTACCGAGCGCGTCTCGCTCGCGAAGGGCATGTGCCCTGCCAACTCATTTCACCCGTTCCTCCCAGCGTCTAATGAGAACTGGTCTGCCAAACCTCCGTCAGCTGTGCTCGAAAAGCTCAGCCTGTCCTCCGTCGTAAACGATCCGCTCGCCGTCGACGCGCGCGAACGGCGTCAGCTGGTGGGCCTCAACCCGGTTGGCCCCCCAACAGGTGGAGGACGGCAATGCCTCGGACCAGCAGCCAGTCCGAGATAAGGCGGCGAGGAGCCAGTGGTCAGCGCGCGGGTTTGCGCCGCCTGGCAGCCGATCGTGCCCCTGCCGCGATCAGGACAACGCCAAGACCGACGGCGATGAGCCCGCCTGCAAAGACATGAGAGGGTTGAACACAGTGCCGTTCTTATTGGTGATGAGCAGCGTGTGTTCAAAGGGTTCCTTCTTTCCCTGCAAAAGCACCATTTCGAAACGGTTGGCCAAATCTGGAGTCGAGTTGGTCAACCATGTCCGAGTGGCATCAACGGTACTCACCTCCCGGTTGGGGCGATTCTGCGAGTGAAGCTCTCTGGGGTCAGACGTCCTGGGGCCTCTCGGTGAAATGCCCTCAAAGCTGGAGTTCTCAAAGTCCGGACCGTACTCATCGTCCAGCTCGTACTGACCGTCACTTTCACTCACGTTATCGAGCGCGTTCGCGTAGGCTTCGCGGGTGCGCTGCGCATCACTACGAATCGGGCCGGTCATTTCGAACTCCTGGGGGCTGGCAAAAACAGCAACACCCCCTTCTTATCGGAGGAGAAAGGACCGGAGTTGCGTAGAGTCTCAAAAACAGCGAGAGGTCATTAGCCCACCGGATGACGCGACAAGTCAAGACCAGTTCTTCCAACGCTTAGTGCGCGATTTTGGGCGGTTGATCCAGACCGGTCGTTTTCGTCCTGCAAGCAAAGCACACCGATCAGATTTCGTTTAAGAGGGTCGATGTTTCCGAAATCGTCGACGGGTCCGCGCGCGGATCGGAAGGACTTCGGAATCGCCTCTTCGATTGTCGAAATTCGAGAACCGGAGTTGCGTCCTGGAGCAATTTCGTTCGCGGTTCCGGACACCACAGCGTCGCGCTCACCTTTTGTCAGGAGCGCGATGCGAGGGAGGAAGACGCTACGGTCCGCCCACCGCGGCGCAATCGTCTTCGGAACCAAGAGGCCCGGCGCCTTGATGACAGAGCTGGCATGGAGCGGCTGTGGCGGGAATCTCCACACACCCAGCCTTAACCTCTTCAAGCGCGAGGCCATATGCTGGCGCGATGCAACGGCGAGAGCTCTGGGCTCATCCTCAAGATGTCGAACCTCGAAGACGGCGAAGGCTGATGGGTGCCAGCCCTCTTCCGATGCGGGTTGTGCTCCTCGCGTTCTTTCTGATCGCCGCGCCAGCGGGCGCCCAGGAGGACGGCTTTGGCGTCGGCACTGGTCGCGATGGCGCGCTCGTTGTTGCCGACGCAGGCGTGGTGGTCAATGCCTACACCGTGCTGACGACGGGCCGCGCCTCCGGAGCGACGACGCTGCCCGTCGCTTCGACCGCCGGCTTCAGCGTCGGCGATTTGGTGATGGTTCTTCAGGTGGCAACGAGCGATCCGGCCCCTGACGCCGGCAATAGTTCGCCCATCGAGCTTTTGACGACCAAGGCCGGTGCGTTCGAGCTCGCACGGCTGACGGCCACGGGTGGGGGCAATTTGGCCATTGCCGCTCCGCTCAACGGTCCGTTCGAGCCCGGCACACAGGTCATCCGGCTGCCGGAGCTCACCGACCTCACCGTGAGCGCTGGCGCGAGCATCGTCGCAAAGCGTTGGGATGGCAGCGTGGGCGGGTTGGTGGGGTTTCTGGTGAGCGGGACGCTTCGCAACGATGGGCAAATCTCTGCGACTGGCGCGGGCTTTCGGGGTGGGCAAGGCCTACTTTCTCCCGACATTAGGGCCTGCGATCAGCTGGACGATCCGGCGCCGGCGGGCGCGCGGAAGGGAGAAGGCATCTTCAGCTCGAGGTTTGGCGTAGGACACACCGGTCGCGGCAACGTCGGCAACGGTGCAGGGGGAGGGGTCTGCAATGGCTCTGGAGGGGGCGGAGGGTCGCACGCCGGCCGCGGAGGACTCGGCGGGTTCAGCGGCGACTACGACAACTCACGCTCGGTCGGGGGGCTGCCTGGAGCCGCGCTCGGGTACTCGCTGTTGCAGCGAATTGCGTTTGGTGGAGGCGGGGGCGCGGGCCACGACAGCTTCGCGGCCCGGCAAGGACATGGGGCGAGTGGTGGAGGAGCCGTCTTCATTCGCGCGGGCTCCGTGATGGGTCTTGGCGCCATTGTCGCTGATGGGGAAAGCGGCGTCTCGGAACAGGCGGCCGGGGGCGGCGGCGGAGCAGGAGGCTCGGTGGTGGTCCGTGCGGTGGGACCACTTGGCTGCGGCCAAATCTCCGCCAACGGGGGCGACGGAGGGAGCGATCTCCACCCGCTGTACACGCATGGACCGGGCGGCGGGGGCGGCGGAGGTCGGTTGCTGTTACAAGCCGGCGACCTTAGCCAATGTCCGGTTGTCTCGGTGAAAGCGGGCCTTGCGGGGGTCATTGCGGGCCCCTCGGTGATCGACGTTCCTTACTACGGCGCTCAGCCGCGCTCTGCGTTTCAGTCCGGCTCAGTCGGGGAGGTCGTAACCCTGCCTGGCGCATTCCAATCATCAGATGGCGGAACCGCCGCGCGACCGCCACGCTTTCTGTCCCTACCCGGGACGACCGCGCATTGCGGGGCGCCCTATCGGTACTCGGCCAGCCGTGTCCCAGAGCTGGAAGGCGATGGACCCTTCGTCTTCTCTGTCCAGCCGGCGGACGGCTTGAGCTTTCCGGAGACTCTCACCGTAGACCCCATGACTGGGGAGCCGAGCTGGATTCCTAGCAGCGAACAGGTCGGGTCCGTAGGCTTCAGCCTGCTCGCCGCGGGGTCGGGCGGCTCGGTTGCGCAGACCATCCAGGTCACCGTCGAGTGTCCGGGGAAGACTCCGCTTGGCGTGGGCTGCAACTGCGGCGCGCTTCCCGGCCCCCTCTTTTTGGTGGCGGCGGCGCTTCTTGGACTGTGCCGGCGCATAGGCCGCCTCCGAGCGCGTGACCTGTAGCTAAAGCTGGGCCTTACCCAGCGCCTCACTGACCGATGCAAGGCACAGAGTGAGCACGACGGTGGTCATCCCATCATGACCGCAGCGACGTTACAAAGTTGAGACACCCCGGTTCCGGAGGTGGATTTCGGGGAAAAGATCGCCGGCACGGTCCGTGCTGTTTACCGGTCCATGAAAGCCACGCTTCCTACCGCCCTGGTCCTCTTCCTCCTCGCCGGTTGCTCTGGTGCCGCTTCGATCACGGGTCCGGACGGCACCTCGACCGACGGCTCCAAAGGCGGAGGCAACGGGGTGATTGAGGGAAACCCCTCCGCTCCGCTCACGCAGGACGTGTGCGCCAGCGTGGCGGCGCAGAACCGGCCGACAAAAATAAAATACGGGTAGCGCGGCATTCCTTGCCTGAGCAGGACGTCGAACATCAGCGCGTAGACCAACATGTGCAGCGTTGGATTGAGAAACGTCCACAGGAAGCCCAGGAACGACGCGCGGTACCGGGCCTTCAGCTCCCTCACGGTCAGACTCGAGAGTAGGGCGCGGTACTTATAGAGCTCTTGGAGATTGCGCTCACGAGCCAGGCTGATGCTGGACGGAGACAAGATTTCGCCCGCACCGGCTACAGCGCGGCATCCAGCGGCGCCCATGGGTGCGTGCCAGGGCGTGTTCGGCTTGTAAGCAGACCGGCCGCGTCACC
>JBQTKE010000657.1:0-1730 GCA_052386435.1 Myxococcaceae bacterium | reverse complement strand
ATCAACCTTCACTATGAAGACCATGGAGCAGGGGATCCGGTAATCCTCATTCACGGTTACCCGCTCAGCGGTGCCTCTTGGGAGAAACAGGTGCCCGCGCTGCTCAAGGCGGGCAAGAGAGTGATCGTCTACGACCGACGCGGTTTCGGAAAATCCAGCCAACCCTCAGGCGGCTACGACTACGACACCTTCACGCAAGATCTCCATGCGCTGGTCACCACGCTCAAGCTGGAGCGTTTCTCACTCGTCGGCTTCTCCATGGGCGGTGGCGAGGTCGTTCGTTACATCGGCACTCATGGTTCTTCGAAGGTGAAGCGCGCGGTGATTCTCGGCGGCGTTCCTCCGTACTTGCTCAAAGCGAAGGACAACCCCGAGGGCGTGGACGCAGGCGTCTTCGCTGGAATCGAAAAAGCGATCACCGTGGACCGCTATGCATTCTTCACCCAGTTCTTCCAGAACTTCTACAACACCGACAAGCTGCTCGGCTCCAAGGTCAGCGAAGAGGTGCTGCGAGCAAGCTGGAACACCGCCGCACTCTCCTCCGCCACGGCGAGCCTCGCGTGCGTCGCCACTTGGCACGAAGACTTCCGCGCCGACGTCGCCAAGGTGAACGTGCCAACCTTGATCCTTCACGGAGATCAAGATCGGATCGTTCCGTGCGAAGCGGCCGGTAAACGCACCGCCGAGATGATCAAAGGCTCCAAGTTGGTCGTCGTCCCCGGCGGACCGCACTGCATCACCTGGACGCACGCCGATGAAGTGAACCGGGCCCTCGTCCCATTCCTTAGCGAGGCGTAGACATGCGCAGCTCGCGACGGGGTTCGGGCGTTACGGCGGCGCTCGCCCCCGGGCAGTCGAGTTTCCGGCGTTGACGAGGAATCCAATCGCGCTGCCTTGGGATTGGCTGGAGGGACGCCTGCTCGTTGATCAGCCGCGCAGCAACACGCGCAGGTTCTGCTTCTCCCACGCGATCGCGGCCTGGTAGAGCGGAAACGCGCGCTCGCGGTCCCTGAACCCACGCGGGTGGTGCACGCGCCGAGATCCACGCGAAGCACTGGGAAACAGCTGATGCAGCATCTCGTGGAAGACGATGAACTCCACGAAGAACGCGGGCACGTCAGGTCGATCCAGCGCGGGATGAATCCGGATCTCCCGAGTCTGGTGATCGTAGACACCCAAGCGAATCGACTTGCGGCGGCGCTTCCCGGGCATTCGGCCCCAACCGATCTTGGCCTGGATGCTCGAGTGGAAATGCACCTGGTTCACGCGATCGAAGAGGGACTGCAGATCGAAGCAACGGCCGCGGGGGTTGAGCTCCGGCTCGCTGCTGCGGTCCTGGCGAATCAACGGCTGCTGCCCGCGGATGTAGTCGTCCAGCACGGGACCCGCGACGCGGTTGCCTCTGCCCGCGTACTCCGCGATCGCACGCATTACGGGATCCGGCGCGTCCAAGAACATGTGGTGCACGCGCAGGCGCAGGGTGTTGGGCGCGCGGCGGAAGCTCACCATGGTAGAGCGGTTGTCCGTCACGGAAAGCCGCACGGGAAGCCCTAGCTCGCGTGAGAGACGGTGCGCAAGGAGCTCCGCCTTCGACAGCGCTTCGTTGCGCGAAGGCAGGGGGCGCTCTTGCTGCTCGCGACGGGCGTCGAGCGGCTCAAACAAAGTGAGCTGGAAGGGCGCCTGCGAAGTCACAGCGGGTGATTCTATTTTGCGCGCGGGCAGACTCAAGC
>JBQTKE010000656.1:0-30974 GCA_052386435.1 Myxococcaceae bacterium | reverse complement strand
GCGGCGCCGAGTGAATCCAGCCCGCGGCGAACTTCAGCGACGCGAACCGGGAAGTCGTTGGCGACCAACGAGAAGGTGAAGCGTTCACCGCTGCCGGCGCGCACGTAGCCAGAAACGGCGGTGACCTTTGACAGCGTCCCCGTCTTGCCGCGCAGATTCCCCGCGGCGTCGGTCTTGCCGAAGCGGTTGCGGAGCGTGCCGTCCACTCCGGCGATGCCCAAGGAGGCCAGGTAGTCCGGCGCGAGATCGAAGCGGTTGTTCATGTACCGCAGCAGCTTGTTCACCTGCGCGGAAGTGAAACGGTTGGCGTCGTTCAGCCCGCTCCCGTTGTCCATCACGTAGGTGCCGCGGGCGATGCCGACGTCCCGCTCGAGGAAGTCCGCGACGACTTTGAGTCCTGAGGCGAACGTCGCCGGCGTGCCGACCTTCTCCGCGGCCATTGTCTTAAGCAACGTCTCCGCGGCGAAGTTGATCGAGCGCTTGTTGATCTTCTTCAGCACGTCCGCGAGCGACTCCGACCGCGCGACGAGCAGCGGCGTTGCGTCTTTCGGCGCGGCACCTAAACGAACCTTGCCTTTGAGCTGAATGCCGCGGTCCGCGAGCACGCGCTTGAAGGTGTGGCCGAAGTAGAACGCGGGTTGATCAATCTTCTTCCAGACGCGAGCCCCCGCACGTGGATCGACGAGGCAGCCGAAGACGACGAGCTTCTGCTTCTCGCCGTCTGGCCGCGATTTCACGCCGAGATCCGGGCGAGGGCACTGGCCGCTCAGGCGCGAGGTGTCGACGGTGACATAGTCGCTCGGTGGATCCACGGTGACTTGCGGCTTCACGCCGGGGCGCGCGGGCAACACGTAGAGACCCACCGCGTTGGCATGCAGCGAGAGCGCGCCGGTGGGAGCCATGTACGCGAAGTCGGTCTCTTCTTGGTCGTAGCCGCGCGGCGTCCGCTGCGCGTCGAACCAAGTTTCGTCGAGCACGAGATCTCCGCTCACCTCTCGCAATCCCGCGTGGAGCAGCTCCGCGGCGATGCCGTAGAGGCGCTCGGTGGTGAGCGACGGATCGCCCTTGCCGCGGACGAAGAGTGCCTTCGCCTTCCCGTTGCGAAGGTCGGGCGCGAAGAGCTCGGTGGTGAATTCGTAGTCAGGTCCCAGTGTGGCCAGCGCTGCCGCGGTGCTGAAGAGCTTGGTGTTCGAGGCGATGTTGACCAGCTCATTGCCACCCTTCGAAAAGGTCACGGTGCCGTCGTCAAGGCTCTCCACCTGCAGCGAAATGCGCGCGGTGGAAGCGAGGGGACCGGCGAGGGTTTCCAGCTGTTCGCGCAGCTCTTTCCGTGCGGTCTCCCGCGCAGTGTCCCGAAGGCCGGGGGCGGCGTTGCTGAGAAGGACGGTGATGAGGACGAGCGGCGAGAGCATGGACCTCTCGCAAGCAACGCAAGACGCAGACCGGGGTTCGACCCTCGAGAACGACTGGGGAAATTGAAGAGGACGCACAGACTCGCACCCGGGGCGTCCAACCTGTGTGGGCGCGTCTCCACACCAACGCGACAGCCACGCCCTGGTTCTGGCCGCCCTCATGGTCGCGTCCGACCCAAGCCCTCGTTCTCACGAGGAGAAAGCTGGCGCGGGCACTGCAAGACGGCGCGCCGTGGAAAACACTCTGGAAGAACGCGTTCGTCGGCTGGAAGAGACCGTGCTCTCGCTGCAACCGAAGCGCGCTGGTCCCGTGCAGGTGGTGGAGCGGGTTCTCACGCCGGAGCTGGAGCACAAGCTCGGCACTTATTGGCTGAGCCGCGCGGGAGTCGTCGCGCTGATCACCGGTGTCGCGCTGCTGATCATTTATCGATTCGGAGAGCTCGGCATGTGGCTGCGCATTGCGCTGGGATACTCGCTGAGCGCGGGTCTGGCGCTGGTGGGTTGGCGCATCTCGCGTCGCTTCACTGTCTTCGGTCGCGTGATTTTCGGGGGCGGGCTCGCGCTGGCGTACTTCATGACGTACGCGCTGCACTTCGTCCCATCCGTCAAAGTCATCGACAGTCAGGTGTTGGCGTTGGTGCTGCTCTCCGGGATTCTTGTCGCGATTGTCGCCACCGCGCACCGAATGCAGTCAGAGACGGTGGCGGGGATCGCGCTCTTTCTCGGTCTTCATACCGGGATGCTGAGCGACGTCACGGCGTTCACTCTCGTCTCGACCTGTCTGCTCGCGGTGGGCGCGGTCTTCTTCCTCGTCACCAACCGCTGGGTGATCGTGCCGCTGTCCGGACTGATTGCCGTGTACACCACTCACGCCAGTTGGCTGATGTCGCGCGGCGAAGGGGAGGGTGGTCTCGGATTCCTCGCGGTCTACTTTCTCCTCTTCACCGGAGCTGTGCTGCTGCGCGCGGACCGCATCGCGCCCAAAATTCTCACCGCGTTCACGGTGCTCAACTGGACGGGCGTTGTGGCTCTGGGAGGCTACGAGCTCTGGGAGACGAACAAGCTGTTCCCATTCTTTTTGGCGCTCGCTGCGGTAGAGGCGGTGAGTGCGGTGGCGGGGCGTCGCTCCAATCTGCTTCGCCTGGAGCATGTGGTGTTGACCGTGGTCAGCGGAGCGCTCGCCGCGTACTTCAAGTTGGAAGGTGCGGCGTTGGCACTGACCTTCGCGGCAGGTGGTGTGGTGAGAGCGTGCGCTGCGCTCAAGCTGCATTCGAAAGTCTTGAGCGGAGTGGGGTTCGGGCTGATTGCGTCGGGCACGGCCTTGCTTCTCTTTGAGCCGAACCAGGCGCCGCTGTTCTTCGTGCTCGCCGCGGCCTTCGTCGTCGCACGCAGAGACGCACTGCACGCGGCGGGAGCGGAGATCGCACTCGCCGCGGGACTGGCGCGTGTGCTGCCCGAGTCGCTGCAGACCGTAGCCTGGGCGGCGGCGGCGATAGTGCTCTTCACGCTGGGCTTCGCACTCAAGAAACGCGCGTTTCGCTGGGTGGGGTTCGCCGGACTCGCCTTCGCGGTCGTGCGGTTGGCCGTTTTCGATCTCGCCAAGCTGACCCGCGACGATCGCAGCGTCACCTTCGTCGTGCTCGGACTGCTCTTGCTCGGCATCTCGTTCGTGTACACGCGGCTGCGCGAGAGCGCGGAACAAGGCCAAGCAGCTTCTTCATCGTCTTCTCCTGTAAGTGGGGCCGCACATCGGCCGTTACCTACAGGTCACGCCCCGCCCCAAAATCGGCGGCAAGAATAATTCGCCGACAGGGTACTGGCCGAGCCCTTATCCCGGGCGCGATCTCAACACTCGCATTCGATGGAGTGATGAGCCTTTCGCCAGGATTGCCAGGCCCGCCGTTTTCAGGTCGGAGAGTCTCGCGACGGAGCGCATGGGAGATCGAGGCGAGCGGACCGCGCTTCCGTTCGAAGTCGATAAGCGGAGACGTTCCCGGAACTTCGCCGTAGCCCTTCACGATCTCCGGAAGGATGAACGACCGGCAAGTCACGTCAGCGATGAGCTGAACGATCTCTTCCAGCGACACCTTATTGAAGTGCGGCGAGAAGCGCGCGCTCGGTGCCGCGACCTGACAACCGCGATCAGGAGCAATCTTGAGATTTGGTGATTGGGTCGTCAACGCGAGCGCCATCCATGCGGAGAACATGGCGGCGCTGCATAGCAACGCCGATGCCAGTGCTTTCCGCGCGAGAATACTGAAGGCGCGATGAAGGGCTCTGTCAGAACGTCAATGCGAAGCAAGGGGTGACGTTCAATCAGTCACCCGACGACGTTTACCTGCGGTGGTCACGTCTTCGAAGAAGGACGCGGTCTGCGCCAGGACGCTTTTCGACGCTTTCGTGGCATCGCCAAACACCAGCTTCTGGAGCTCCGCTTCGCCAGGCAGGCCTTCGCCCGCACCACCGACCTTCGTACGCGTGATGGTGGGAGGGGGACCATTCCCAACGACGGTGCGGCCGGCACGCGGCTCACCAGAGGTAACAACGGGACGAGCCTTCGCGAGGGTCGAGGCGACAGTCATGTTCGAATTTTCGGTACGGGTCAGGGCTCGGTTGTGCCAAGCGTGATGGGTCAATTTCCAGCGGGCCGCCTCAGCTGAGCTCAGAGCCGACTTCCAGGGCGTTTTGGAAAAAGTTGGCCACGGAGCGCAATACCGATTCCCTCGCCAATGCGCGATTCCGGATCGCGCCAATGTTACTCCCACCGCGGAGGCCGCCGTCCGCTTCGCCGCGTTCGATCGCGGCCGCGTCGGCCTGATCGGTAACGTCATCAAAAGCATCCTGAATTGCCCTCTCATCCAGACTGTCTTGGCCGCCTGCGTGCGCTTCGACCACCTGCTTCGCGTTCTGCTTTGCAGTGGCGAGGTCGGTGGTGAATTTCGGAGACGTAACGTTCGCCAAGCCCGTATGAAGGTAGGTTTGGTCGGGTGTGACGCTGTCGATGCGACCGAGGACAGTGGAAAGCGGCACGGAAGTCACAGGCACGGAGGTCTCCGAGAGAAAAGATCTTCCCGGTTCTCGCGGTAAAGCCAAGTCGGGTTGTGTCTGGCCGCTTTACGGTCGCGTACGAATTTTCCCTTCAGGCACCGGCACTGTCACCAGGGCAACCTCAATCCCGATAAACGGCGCACTGAGCTTCGTCGAACAGCTCACGAGCGAGCGACCCGCGCGGCTTCTCCGTTCTGACTCAGAGGGCAAACGCCGACAGTGTGCCCGGAAGTGTGTGGCCACCTGGAATTGCCAAGGCGCTCCTGCGCCGTGAGACTCGGGGCCGTTGGATCACGGAGGACTCCCCTTGCTGATCTCCATGGCGACTTCCGCCTCGAAGCGGTCGCTGCTCATTCTTGCGCTGCTGGCCTCTGCCAGTGTGTCCGCGCAGACGGTCGCCACCGAGACGCAGAACTTCTCAGTGGAGCGGCTGCGCATCTCCACCAACCGTTTGGGGTTGATCGACGTGGAGTCCGGCGCGCTCGAACCTCACCTCTCTTTCGATGTTGGTCTCTGGGTGGGCTACGCGAAGAACCCGTTGGTGGTGAACTCCATCACCGACAACAACCGTTTGGGTTCGCTCGTTCGCGATCGCTTCGGCGCGAACCTCTTCGGATCGATCGGGCTCTTCGACTGGGTGGAGATCGGTCTCGCGGTCCCACTCATCCTTTATCAATCGCGCCCGGGTGAGATTCCCGGCGCGCTCGCGACGGACACGGTGCTCTCGCAGCTCTCCCGCACGAAGCTGGGCGATCTGCGCGCGCAGGTGAAGATCAGGCTCCTCAATCAGAAAGACTTCGGTGTGAGCTTGGCGTTGATGCCCGCGGCGACGTTCCCCACGGGCGGTGCGCAGGGTTACGCCGGTGAACCGCGCGTGGTCTGGGCGCCAGAAGCGTTGCTCTCGCGCGACTTTGATCACCTGCGCTTGGGCTTGAACTTGGGTGGGGTGATTCGCCGCCGCACGGTGCTCCTCAATGAAACGGTGGAGAGCGAGCTCACGGGTCACTTGGGCGCGGGCTGGCGGTTCAAGGCGCCTCAAGACAAGGACGGCATACCTCTGGAGATTGACGCGTCTCTCTCCGCCGCGGTCTCAGCCTACAGGCCGTTCCGCCAGTCGAACCAGAACCACCTCGAGCTGCGCGCGATGCTCGCCTACGACGTGATTGAAGCGATCCAAGTCTTCGCGGGCGGCGGCATCGGTCTGCTCCCGGGTTGGGGCACTCCCGACTGGCGCGTGTTCATGGGCATGCGCTTCGGCACGGTTCCGGAGAAGCCGCCAGTGATGCTCGCAGCGAAGGAAGATCCAGATCCGGATCACGACGGCGTGCTCGGCGCCGCGGATCGTTGCCCGAACGCTCCTGGTCCGAACAGCAACGACGGCTGTCCTGATCTCGACGTTGACGGCGACAAGATTGTCGATCGCAAGGACAAGTGCCCGCAGGACGCGGAGGACGTCGATCAATTTCAAGACGAAGATGGCTGCCCGGATCCCGACAACGACGAAGACGGCGTGTTGGACGTCAACGACCAGTGCCCGTTGGAGAAGGGACCGGAAGCGAACCGCGGTTGCCCGGATCCGGATCGCGATGGCGACAGCGTCGTGGATCGTCTCGACAACTGCCCAGACGAGCCGGGACCGGTGGAGAACCAGGGTTGCGCCAAGCGCCAGCTGGTGATCATCAGCGAGGGCGGACTGCGCATCCTGGAGAACGTGTACTTCAAGACCAACAGGGACGTGATCGAGGTCCGCAGCTTCGCGGTGCTCGACAACGTGGTCTCGGTGCTCAAGGCCCACCCGGAAGTGAAGCATGTGCTGGTGGAAGGCCACACCGACAGCGTTGGAAAGCCGGTGAAGAACATGGACCTGTCGGATCGCCGCGCGAGGTCGGTGATGCGTTACCTGGTCTCGCACGGCATCGAGCCTGAGCGGCTCACCGCCAAGGGCTACGGTCAGACCAAGCCGGTGGCGGACAACAAGACCGCCGCGGGCCGGGAGAAGAACCGCCGCGTGGTCTTCACCATCCTCGACGACAACCAGGAGACGCCATGAGAAGGATTGCTGCGCTGGTCGCTTCACTGGCTCTGTGTGTCGGCGTGGGCTGTGGCGGGGAACAGGATCAGACCCTGATCAACGACTTCATGCAGCGGCAGGACGAGCTCTTTACCAACGGCGGCTTCGAGAGCGGCGGAGGCTCGCTCACGGGCTGGACGGTGAGCACGAACCTCAACAACGCCGGCCTGTCTCAAGTGCCGCCCACGCAGATCGCGCATCTCCAACTCGCCGCGGGCGGCACGGTGCGAACATTTGCTCGCACCAACGCCGCGCCCGAATCACAGGTCTTCGCGGGCATGACCTCGGCTGTGGGTATTCCACGGTGGCCGAAGTTCGACACGACCTCCGCGGTGATCAACGAAACGACGGGCACCAACTCCACCAACGTGAACTCGCTGCGTCAGTCGTATGTGGTCACCAACGCGGACGTGAGCCCGGTCGACAACCTCATTCACGTTCGCTTCGTGCTGGCGCCGGCGTTGCAATCCGCAGGTCACAACCCCGCGCAGCAGCCATACTTCTTCGTGGTCATCAGCAACCTCACCACCACCGCCACGCTCTATACGAACTACAACTACGCGAATAACCCGGGCGTGCCTTGGAAGGCCCAGGGCACCGGTACGAACGCGGTCCTCTATACGGATTGGACCATCTTCGACATCGCGCCTGGCAACGCGAACTTGAAGGTCGGCGACAACCTGCAGGTCGAGATCTTCGCCTCGCGCTGCCAGCCCTCTGGCCACTTCGGCGAGGTCTACGTCGACGGCTTCGGCTCCAACTTCCCCGGCCTGTCCATTCGCAAAACGGCGGTCGCGGCGGCGGACCTGGACAGCGAGATCACCTACAACTTCACCGTGGAGAACAACACCTCCGGCGTGGCGCCCAACGTCATCGCCACCGAAGTGCTGCCTCCCAACACCACGTTCGTCTCCGTGACGCCGCTCTCTGCCTGCTCCAGCGCGCCCCCGGTAGGCGGCACCGGTTCAGTCATCTGCAACTTCGGTTACATGAACCCCAGCGCGAGCGCGACGTTCCAGGTCAAGGTTCGCAACTATCCTCCGGCGACGAACGGCACTGGCACCGCGACGAACACGAGCACCACCACGGCGCTGGTGGACACGACGAAGGCGTGGACCGCGAATCAGTTCTCCGGCTACTGGGCGTACATCACCAACGGTCAGGCGGTGGGGCAGTACCGGACCATTCAGTCCAACACCAACGACACGTTGACGGTGGTTCCTGCGTTCAGCGCCGCGCCGAACAACACGTCGCAATACAAGATCGTCGCGCCGCCGTTTGATTCCGGTACGCGTACGGGCGCTACCAACACCACGCTGGTCGACAGCGGCAAGGTGTGGACGCAGGGCCAATGGCAGGGCTACACGCTCACCATCACCAGCGGAGGGGCGGGTGTGGCGGGCCAGCAGCGCACCATCTTGGCCAACACCAACAACACGCTCACCGTCGCGACGTGGACCAATAACCCGGGCGCCGGCGCGACGTACGCGATCAATTTGCCACCGGACAAGATCGTCAACGGCAACTACAGCGTGAAGGCGGACACCATCTCCACGTTGCTTGGGCCGCGGGTAGACACGAACATCACCACCGGCGTCGTCTACACCAACCTGGGCATCACCGTGAGCAACGGCGTGGCAGCACTGGCGTGGAGCACACCCAGCACCACCCAATCGACCTCGTACACCATCACTGTTAGCAACGCGGGCCCCACCAGCGTCACCGGCGCCACGGTGATCGACAACTTCCCCGCGCAGCTCACCGGCGTGAGCTGGACGTGCACCCCCAGCGGTCCTGCGGGCAGCTCGTGCCCGATGATGGGCAGCGGCAACTTGAACCAGCTGGTGAACATCGCCTCGGGTGGATCGGTCATCTTCACGGTCACCGCGGACGTGATTCAGGGCATGGGCACCGCGACCATGACCAACATCGCGTCCGTCACCACGCCTGCGGGCATTTCTGAGTCTGACTCTTCCAACAACGCCGACGCGGACACCGACAGCATTGGCTCTCTGTTCGCGCTGACCGTGGACAAGAACACCATGGACTCCGGCTTGGGCACGGTGACGTCGTCTCCCGCGGCGATCAACTGCGGTACGGCTTGCACCACCCAGATGGCGAGCTTCCTCAGCGGCACCGTGGTGACGTTGACCGCGGTTGCTCGGCCGGGTGACACCTTCACCGGTTGGGAAGGCGCGTGCTTGTCGGCTGGAACGTCCCCCACCTGCAACGTGACGGTGAGCGCGGCGACCAGCGCAGTGGCGCGCTTCCGCGGCTACTTGGTCACCGGCTCCGCGGGCACTGGAGGCACGGTGGTGTGCGCACCGTCGAGCGTGCAGCAGAACGCGAGCTCCACGTGCGTCATCACCCCGGGCGCGGACTACATCATCAATACCGTGACGGACAACGGCAGCAACGTCCTCGGTTCTCTCAGCGGCAACAACTACGTGCTGTCCAACATCACCGCGGATCACACCGTGGCGGCGACGTTCGATGCGCGGCCCAACTTCACCAACACGCCGCCCACCACCGCGGCGCAAGGCACCGCTTACACGCATACTCCCACGGCCACGGATGCAGACGGCCCGGGGCCGCTCGCCTGGTCCAGCGCCGCGGGCGACACCTGCGGCGGCACCGTCAACGCCACCACGGGTCAATACGCGTTCAGCCCGGGCGCTGGCGCCAGCTGCGTCATCGGTCTGCAAGTCTGCGACGCGCGCGTGCCGCCGGCCTGCCGCACGCAGCTCACCACGGTGAACATCAACCACGCGCCTGTCGCCACCGACGACACGCTGAGCACCAGCCCCAACGCTGCCAGGGTCGTCGCCGCGACGGCGCTGACCGCCAACGACAACGCCGGCGGCCCCGCGTCCGAACAGATGACTCAGACGATCACGGTCACGGCGGTCAGCGCTGCGAGCGCGCAGGGAGGCACGGTCACTCTGGTCGCCGGCGACGTCACCTACACGCCGCCCAACGGCTACTCCGGCACGGACTCGTTCACGTACACCCTCACGGACGATGGTTCGCCCGCGCGCACCGCCACGGGGACCGTGAACGTCACCGTTACCAATGTGGCGCCGACGATCCTGTCGATGGGCCCGACCACCGGCACCGAAGGCACTCCTTACACCTACAACCCCACGGTGATGGATTCTGACGGTCCGGGTGCGACGTGGTCGAAGGACATGGACACTTGCGGCGGCACCATCAACCCCACCACCGGCGCGTACACCTTCACGCCGATGGGACCCGTTCCTCCCGCAAGCTGCGTGGTGGGCGTGCGCGTCTGCGACGGCGGCATTCCCAACCAGTGCGTGACCCAGACCACGACGGTCACCCTCACCGCGGTCAACAACCCGCCCGTGGTGAACAGCAGCGCGCCGACCACAGCGACGGAAGACACGCCTTACACGTACAACGCGACCTTCAGCGACGCGGACGGCCCGAGCGACGTGTGGACCAAGGGCCTGGCGGACACTTGCGGTGGAAGCATCAACGCCACGACGGGTGTCTACACGTTCACGCCCATGGGACCGGTGCCTTCGGCGACGTGCGTGATCTCGGTCCAGGTCTGCGACGGCGCCGCGTCGAACCAGTGCGCGACTCAGAACACGACAGTGACGGTCACCGCTGTCAACGATCCGCCCGTGGTGAGCAGCATGGGACCCACTCAGTCCACCGCGGGCCAGCCCTACACGTACTCGCCCACCGTGGACGATCCAGACGGACCCAATGACACGTGGACGAAGGGTCCCGCGGACACTTGCGGCGGCACGGTGAACGCGTCGACTGGAACGTACACGTTCACGCCGACGACGGAGCTAACGCCCACGTCTTGCGTGGTTTCGATTCAAGTCTGCGACGGTGCCACGCCGGCTCTCTGCGCCACGCAAGACACCACGGTGACCATCTCCCTCACGCCGAATCAACCGCCCACCTTCAGCCCAGTTCCGCCGACGCCGGTGCCGGGCACTGGTCCTGGCACGGGCAGCCCGCCGCCGTACGTCTTTGATCCCAGCGCTTCGGATCCGGAAGGAGCGACGCTGACGTGGACCGTGGGCGCTGGCGATACCTGCGGTGGCACAGTGGATCCCGCGACCGGGCGTTACACCTTTACGCCGCCCTCGCCGCTTCCGGAGAGCTGCGTGCTCTCAGTGCGCGTCTGCGACGACGGATCGCCGCAAAAGTGTTCCACCCAAACTACGGTGATTCCGCTTGCAGCCCCGGGCTCGGCGTTCGCTGAAGGCGTGGGCGTCTCCGGTGGGCGCGTGGGCGGATGCAGCAGCTCCGGCGGACTCTCGCCGACGCTGTTGGGCGCCGCGGGGGTGCTGCTGTTGGCGCGGCGTCAACGTCGCGCCGCGGCGCTGGTTCGGAACCGCAAACCATGAGCACTGCCGAGACGGACGCATTCAACATCGAGCTGCTCAAGCTGCTGCTTCAGGTGGCGTGGGGCGATGGCGTGCTCGACCCGTCTGAAGCGCAGATGTTCTTCGGCCTGGGGCGCAGCTGGAATGTACCCGAGGCCGAACTGACCGCGCTCCGCGGCAAGCTGGAAGCGGGCAAAGGACTGCCCGCGCCCAACCTGGCGGTGCTGCGCCAACGCCGCGACGATGTGATGGTCGCGATCCGCGCGTTCGCGAACACAGATGGCTACGTGGGTCCGGATGAGACGCAGCTGATTGATGAGGTCACGGAGCTGCTCGGCTGATTCGTGGCGTGCGAAGGCGGGCTACTTCTTCGCAGCTTTCTTCCTGACCGCGACGAACATGTCGGTGATTCCGCCGCTGGCGAGCTGGTTCACGATCTACGTGGGAATGGAGCCGCCTGGATCCGTGGACAGCGTGTACGTCGCGAAGGTGTTCTTACCGCCGTCGCGCGGCTCCAGCCTCCATCCCAACACCTCGTAAAGTCGCGGCTGCGCGTCGAGCGGGTTGTCCACGCGCTCAGTGCCGATCGATGTGGGATGGCGACTGCAACAGGGCATCTCCTAGACTGCCGTGCGTGTCCCGCGCTCACGCTCTCACTGCCTGCCTCTCGTTGGTGTCGTTGGTTGGCGCGGCCTGCAATTCACAAGCGGCCATCCACGTCGTGGTGGAGGGGTCGCTGCAACCCAACCAGCATTTCGACACCCTGGTGTTGGACGTGTCGCGAGCAGACGATGGGACCCCCATCGCCACCGAGAGTGTCAGCGGCGAAAAGCTGCGCCTGCCGTATTCGTTCAATCTGCTCGCGGGGTCTGCGGCGCCGAACGGCACCGAGCTCAAGGTCAGCGGCAAGACGTTGCTCGGCGACGTGGTGATCGCCCAGTCCAGCGCGACGGGCTCCTTGAGCCGCAAGGCCGCGACGATCACGCTGACGATGGATTTCGCGAAAACGGGTGAGTCCTGCGCGTCCGATGCCCAGTGCGCGCCCGAGCTTCACTGCGACGAAACAGACAACCGCTGCGCGAACGACAGGGCACAAGGACAGTCGTGTTCCCGAAGCGCGGAGTGCACGACCGGGTTCTGCTCTGACGGGGTCTGCTGTGACAAAACCTGCGAAGGGTCGTGCGACGCTTGCGATTCATCCACGAGCCTTGGAGTTTGCGT
Organism: Myxococcaceae bacterium; assembly: GCA_052386435.1. Classification (GTDB taxonomy): domain Bacteria; phylum Myxococcota; class Myxococcia; order Myxococcales; family Myxococcaceae; genus JBQTKE01. The sequence continues at coordinate 18,852 of JBQTKE010000656.1, read as the reverse complement.
GCTGCGCGCAGCGAAGGCCGAGGGCTCTCCATCCTGTGCGCCGTTCACATGCACCGGCGCAGCAGCCACCTGCGGGACCTCCTGCGTGGGAGATCCGGACTGTGCCGCGGGAGCGCTCTGCGAGACGGGCTTGTGCCGCGGTCAGAAAGCGCTGGGCCAGTCCTGTACGCGAGCGGCGGACTGCGCGTCCAACTTCTGCGTGGACGGCGTCTGTTGCAACAACGCGTGCGCGGGCGCGTGTGAGGCCTGCAACATCACGCCCGGGACGTGCACTGCGTTCGCGGCGGGCGCAATCGGGTCTCCCAGCTGCGCGCCGTACGCTTGCACCGGAACCACGGGTTCCTGCGCCACGACGTGCGGGGCCACTCAGGCTTGTGCTCCCGGCCTGACCTGTGTGACTTCCGCGTGCATGTCGAAGATCGCTTCGCTTCGTGATGACTTTCAAGACAACGCGACGGACGCAGCGAAGTGGACGAAGTACACGACCGGCGCCGCGGCTTCTTCTTCTGAGGCGAACGGTCGGCTCGCGATCACTGTCACTGGGTGTCCCAACTTCGCGGGCTATAACTCGGTGGCTCGGTACGACCTCACCGGTTCCTCAGCGAAGGTCGACATCTTCAGCGCGGGCAACCAGACGGTGGTCACGCATGAGATCCGGATGCGACTGAACGCGACGGCGACCGAAGCGCTTGGCATGGTCATTCAGAACGGTCAGGTGATCTCCTGGATCCAAAACGGCGGTGGCTACAACAACATCGACACCGAGCCGTATTCTGCCGCGACCGCGCGCTACCTACAGCTTCGCGAAGCAGGTGGCACGGTGTTCTGGGAGATCTCCGCGAACAACCAGCAGTGGACCGCGCTCGCGTCGCGCACCCTGGCGCAGATCCCTTTCGCCATCACCCACTTCACGTTGCAGATCGACGATGGCTGCTTCAACGCCGAAGCGGGCGTGACCGCCGGAGCGCCGCTCACCGCTGGATTTGAGGCTTTCAATCCGTAGAGCCTTGACTGCCGAAAGTAACCAAAATGAGCCGGGGCCACACATCTCGCGGCTCAAAGGATCGTCTGTGCGTCGTGGAGCAGGAGTTCCGGGAGGACCTCTCCCGGTGGGTCCGTGAGCAGCGAAGGGTCGCGGAACGCGTGCTCGACTTGGTCGAGGGGATCATGAGGGACCCGTTTCAAGGGAAAGGGAAACCGGAGCCTCTCAAATCCTTGCTCCCGAACACCTAAGAGCCGGCGGGCCACGCAGGAGCACCGCATGGTCTACGTCGTGGAAGACGACCGAATCACCTTTGTTCAGTGTCGCTATCACTTCTAGCCGGTATGCCCCTGACATGAGCAACTACTCGTGGCGCCCCCACGTTTCCGCGAGCGCGCGGGTGGCGCGGATGCAGTCGTTGATCCCGACTCCGTCGTAGGCGTTCCCAATGAGCTGGAGCGGCGGGAGCTTCTGCGCGAGGCTGCGCACTCTCGCCACTCGCTCCAGATGCCCGACGTTGTATTGAGGGATCCCGCGCTGCCAGCGGTTGATGGCGTGGAAGCTCGGCTCGGCGGTGAGGCCCAGTGCCCGCTTGAGCTCTTCGCGCACGAGGGACAACAGCTCCGGAGAATCGACCAGCTCTGGACGACGCGCGCCGCCGACCATGCAAGTGAAGAGGAATTGATCCGGCGGAGCGCGCCACGGGAAAACGCTTGAGATGTAGATGACGCCTAACACCGCGCGGCCCTCCACGTGCGGGACAAGGAAACCGAAGCCTTCGAGCGGACGGGACAACGCTGAGAGTGGATACGCAACGTGAACCGCGGCGATCTTCGCGTAGGCAATCGCCGCGAGCTCTCGTGACAGCTGCGGCGCCACCGGCTCCAGGAGCTCCGCCGCGGCATAGGAAGGCGTGGCGAGCACCAGCGTCTCGACCTTCTCCTCCTGCACCACGCCGCCTCGCTCAACCTGAAGGCTCCAACCCTGCGCAGTGGGGATGATCGCGGCCACGCGCGTCTTCAAGGAGACGTCGACCTTTGACGCGAGCGCCTCCGCCAGCGTGGACAGTCCACCGTCGAAGGAGCAGAGCTCGGACGACGCGGGCCGTTCCTTCTTGGCAAGCACGCCCAGCAGCAGACTGCGATGCCTACGCTCCAGCTCCGCGAGCGCGGGAAACGTCGCCCGCAGACTGAGCTGCTCTGGATCGCCCGCGTAGATACCGGACTGCATGGGATCGACCAACGCGTCGAGCGCGCCTTGTCCAAGGTGTCGTCGAGCGAAGGTCGCGAGTGACTCGTCTCCGTGACGACCGCGCCTGCTCAGCGGCTCCAGCGCCAGGCGCAGCTTGGTGGACCACGGCACCACGTCGGATTTCAGAAACGCGGGAGGGTTGACGGGAAGCTCGCGGAGGGCGCCGCGCGTGAAAAGGAAGCGTCGCCTCACCGAAGGCGCCGCCAAGCGTGGTTGAAGTCCGAGTGACGCGACCAACTCTCGCGTGGCGGGCTCGCGATCCAGATAGCCGTTGGGACCTGCCTCGGTGAGAAAGCCGTTCCGCGCCGTGGTGTGCATCGCGCCGCCCACTCGGTCCGCGGCCTCGAGCACTCTCACGGTCTGTCCTCGCCGCGCCAGCGCGTACGCCAAGGACAGCCCGGAAATGCCTGCGCCCACCACGGCAACGGTCACGTGCGTCCCTCGTCAGAAGCCGAACACGCAGCTTAGTAGAGTTCCCCGGAAGCTCTGGCCAAACGGATTGGTCACCAAGGTGTGGGAGCTGTACTTAGCGGCATTGCGCGGTGAGATTGAGGTGTTCTAAGCGAACGCGATGTCCCTCAAGGTTCTCTTCCTCGCATCCGAGGTCGCGCCGTTCTCCAAGACGGGCGGCCTGGGGGACGTCTCCGGCGCGTTACCCGCGGCGCTCGCGCGACATGGGCACACGGTCGACGTGGTCACGCCGTACTACGCGTCTGTACGCGGTGCAGGGATTCGCAAGCTGGACGCGGCGCTGTCGCTCAAGCTTCCGTTCGGGACGCAGCAGGTGTCTCTTTATGAAGCTCGGCTCAACGAGCGGTTGCGGGTCCTCTTCGTGGATCACCCGCCGTCCTTTCAGCGCTCCGGGCCCTATGGCGATACCAGCGGTGATTACCCGGACAACCACCGCCGCTTCGGTCTGTTCAGCATCGCCGCTCTCGCCACCGCCGAAACTTTGAAGCTCACGCCCGACATCGTCCACTGCAACGACTGGCAAGCGGGGCTGGGGCCCCTGGCTCTGAAACGCGGCTTCGCGGGCGCCACCGTAGGCAGGGCGCGCAGTCTCTTCACCGTGCACAACCTGGCGTACCAGGGCGTGTTCCCCAAGTACGTGATGACTGAGCTGGGCCTGCCGTGGGACGTGTTCACGCAAGACGGGTTGGAGTTCTACGACCAGGTCAATTTCATCAAGGCGGGGCTCGCGTTCTCCGACGCCATCACCACGGTCTCGCCGCGCTACGCCCGTGAGATTCAGGACCACGAGGCAGGGCAGGGGTTGGACGGTTTGCTGCGCGCTCGAGCGGATCGGCTCACCGGCATTCTCAACGGCATCGACGTAGAAGAATGGGATCCCACGCGAGACGCGATGATCCCTGCTCGCTACAGCGCGACTTCGCTCGAGGGAAAGGCGCAGTGTCGAGCCGCGCTGCTCAACGAGATGGGGCTGAAGCCAGCGGGTCCCGTGTTCGGCGTGGTCAGCCGTCTGGTCGAACAGAAGGGGACGGATCTTCTTTTGGAGGCGCTGCCGCAGCTGCTCGATCTGCCGTGGCGCCTGGTCCTCCTCGGCACGGGCGCCGCCGCTTACGAGAACGGACTGCGAGATCTCGCCGCGGAGTTTCCAGAACGAATCGCGGTGCGGATTGGTTACGACCGCGCGCTCTCTCATTTGATCGAAGCGGGCTCGGATTTTTTTGTGATGCCCTCGCGCTTTGAACCGTGCGGACTCAACCAGATGTACTCGCTGCGGTATGGGACCGTGCCGATCGTGCGGAACACCGGCGGCTTGGCCGACACGGTGACCGACTTCGAGACTGAGGGCGGCAACGGCATCGTGTTCGACGAGGTCCGTTCCGCGGCGTTGATCCAGGCGATTCGGCGGGCCTTCGCGCTCTACCAGACACCTGCCCGACTCTCGAAAGTCTGCCGGATCGGCATGGGACAGGACCACTCCTGGGAGCGGTCCGCGAAGCAGTACGAAGCGCTCTACGAAGGTCTGCTGCGCTGATAGGTTCGCGAGGTGGCCGACACCGAGCTGGGTGGATACGAAATCTTGGGGCGCCTTGCCGTGGGTGGCATGGCCGAGGTGCTCAAGGCGCGTCCGCTGGCCGGAACGCAACGCTCGGAGGGCGAACCGGATGAGGTGGTGCTGAAGCGGCTGCTCCCGTCACTGCGCGCAGACGGCGCCCACGTGAAGCAGTTCGTCGACGAAGCGAAGCTGACGGTGCGGCTGCGCCACCCGAACGTGGTGCGGACCTTCAAGTGTCTCAAGGCCGGCGACGACTATTTGATGGTGCAGGAGTTGGTCGAAGGAAGAACGCTGGCGTACTTGCTGGCGCTGTTCATGAAACAGGGCGAGCCCATGCCCCCCGCCGCCGCGGTGTTCATCGTTCATTCGTTGCTGCAGGGGCTTGATTACATCCACCGAGCGCGGGTCGGAGAGGGCGGCGCGAACATCGTTCACCGCGACGTGAGCGCGGCGAACATCCTGATCTCGGTGACAGGCGAGGTGAAGCTCACCGACTTTGGCGTCGCGGAGGTGGAAGGGTTGATGGGCGGAGAGCCGGGAGCGCTACGGGGAACCGTCCCATACATGAGCCCGGAACAGGTGCTGGGGCAGCCGCTCGACGGACGATCGGATCTCTACTCCGCTGGGATCCTCCTCTGGGAGCTGCTCGCCAACCAGCGGCTGCATCCGGGTGAGAACGAGTTTGAGTTGATGCACCGAGTGCGCTCGGGCCGCGTCCCTCTCCTCACCGACGTGGCTCCAGCGCTCCCCCACTACGCGGTACGCGTCGTCCGCCAAGCCCTCTTCGCGGATCGCAACCTGCGCTTTCAGACCGCGGCGGAGTTGATGAAGGCGCTGGAGGTCCTCGCGGCCCGCTCTGGGTGGCCGCTTTCCGTCGCGGCTCTGCAACCGTTGCTCGGCGAAGGCGAGGCGTGATGCGAGCGCTGCTGGCTCTACTTCTGCTCGCGTCAATGTCGTGCAAGCGCTTCGTACGGCTCGAAGCTCAAGACGCGCCAGTGGAAGTGGAGCAGCTCGGAGTTCGCTTCAGCGGCGATACGCAAGGCACGGTTCGCTTCACGCTGCTCATCGACAACGAGAGAAAGCGCGCCGGCGAGGTCACGACTGTGAGCTGGGAGCTGTGGCTCTCCAATCGCCTGTTTGCTTCCGGCACCGAAGCGCTCAATCAACCCGTGACTGACGCGGATCCACAACGCGTCGAGGTCGTGACGCCGTTCGTCTTTCGCCGCCGCTCGTTCACCGAAATTCCCCGGAACATTCCCGTCGCAGTGCGGGGAACGTTGCAGCGAAAGGTCGAAAGCGAAGAGAGCACGCTCCTCTTCCAACATCAGGAGCCAATGACGCTGCCGCGGTCACTCGCGCTCGATGCTGAAGAGGACTAAGCGCCTTTTGATTGCACTTGCCTGAGGAAGGCGACGCGCTGCAGGTGCGCATGAATTCGCGCCACCAGCTCCGCGGGATCGTATGGCTTGCGGATGAAGTCATCACCGCCGACGGTGAGTCCGCGCATGCGCTCTTCAAGCGAGCATGCGGAGGACACGAAGATGATCGGCAGCGTCCGCCACTCTGGCTTCTCGCGGATCAGCTGGCAGAGCTTGAAGCCGTCGATGCCCGGCATCAGCAAGTCGAGCAGGCAGAGATCCACGGTCTTCCGCGTCATCGTCTCCAGCGCCTCTTCCGCTGAGGTGCAGCAGACGGTTTCGTAGCCCGCCTCCATCACGTGGGCTTCCACGAAACGGCGGCTGATCTCTGAGTCGTCCACGACAAGAATGCGCGACCTGCGGCTCTTGTCCTCGACCACTTGGTTCAGCTGCATCACCCCTGATTGGATCGGCTTCACCTCTTTAGTCTCGGTCCACTGCTCGACCTGACGCGGGGTAGTGGTCTCACGCAGGAGCTTCGCCGCGGCGGCGAGCGAGGCTTCATCCGACTTGGGGCTGGAGAGCTCGAAGAGCGCGCGCGTCTGCTGCATGCGATCCGCGAAGAGCTCGCACATGAACGCGGAGGCTTGCGCTTCATCGAACATGAGATTCGGCAGCGCGTCATCCAACGCCCTCGCCATCTCTCGACCGGTCTGGAAACGCACTTGAGGATCGCGGTGCAGCGCGCGCATCACCGCGTTGGCGAGCGCTGCGGGGACGCCGGGGTTGAGCTTGCGCGGATCCGGAATCTCGTCGCGGAGGATGGCGCGCAGGGTGAGCAGATCTGTTCGACGTAAGAAGAGCGCCTCGCCGGTGAGCAGCTCATAGAGCACCACCGCCACGGAGAAGAGATCCGAACGGCCGTCGATGTCCTTGCCGCGCGCTTGCTCCGGCGACATGTATCCGTTGCTGCCTTTCACCGCGCCTTCGCCTGTCTTGTTGATGCTGCCCTTCGCCTTGGCGACGCCGAAGTCGATGACCTTGACCGCACCGTCGTAGGTGACCATCACGTTGTTGGGCGAGATGTCGCGGTGGATCACAGCGGCGCGGACGCCGGAGACGCTGAAGTGGTGCGCGTAGTGCAGCGCCTGGCAGATCTCTTTGACGATCATCACCGCCAGGCCCAGCGGGACGGGGCGCTTGCGGCGCTTGCACTCGCGCAGCAGCTCGCCAACATCGCAGCCAGCGACGAACTCCATGGCGATGTAGAGCTCATCACCTTCGACTCCCAGGTCGAACACCTGCGCGATGTTGGAGTGGGAGAGCGCCGCGCTGATCCGCGCCTCGTCCAAGAACATCTTCACGAACTGCTCTTCGCGACGCAGGTCCGGAAGGATGCGCTTGAGCGTGACCAGCTTGCGGAATCCACCGATGCCGGTGACGACCGCGAGAAAGATCTCCGCCATGCCGCCGACGGCCAAGCGCGTGAGGATCTCGTACTTGCCCAAGCGCGCGCCCAACGGGGTTGGGCTCGTCGGTGGGCCCTGCGCGGGTTGCATTGCGGCTGAGTCTATACGCAGGCGCCGCACCCCGGACACGTGCCTGGGTGTGGTCTATCCACGCAGAGCCGCCCCGTAGTCGGCAGGCACCCGCTCAGGCGGACTTGAGGGCTTCCTTGGGTGCGCCGGCCGCGGGTGCGGTCGTCGCCGGTGCGTCCTTGCTCGCAAGGACGCGCGGTCGAATCAGACGGATTCGGTCCAGCTTGGGGCCTTCCTTCGAGTGGACGATGAACTGCCACCCATTGAAGGCGAACCGCTCACCTACCTCGGGGATGCTCCCGGCGAGCGAGCTGAGGAAACCGCCCAAGGTTTCGTACTCGCCTTCGGGCAGCGAGAAACCAAAGGCCTTGGAGAAGCCCGCCACGTCGAGCGACGCGTCGACCAAAAAGCTTCCGTCCGGCTGTTTCTCATACTGCTTCTCATCGACCTCAAACTCGTCGCCAATGTCGCCGACGATCTCGCGAAGGATGTCCTCCAGCGTGACCAGCCCCATGAAGCCGCCGTACTCGTCGACGACGATCGCCATGTGGATCTTCTTGCGCTGCATCTCGCGGAGGAGATCCCCAATGGGCTTCATCCAAGGGACGTAGTGCGCGGGGCGGATCAGATCCGGCAGCTTGATCAACTCCGGGTGCTGCATCAGCGGGATGAGATCGCGCACGTGAAGAATGCCGACCAGATGATCCGGATCGTGCTTATAGACCGGCATCCGCGAGTGGCTCTCTTCAGCGAGAATTTGCAGGATGCCCGCGGTGGGCGTGTTCAGATCAATCCCAATCACCTCCATGCGCGGCACCATCACGTCGCGGCAGCGCTTGTCTGAGAGCTCGAAGATTGAGCGGATGAGCTGAGGCGCGCCGCGGTCCAACTGCTGCCGTTCCGCCTGCGCCGCGAGCAGCTTCTCCAGCTCTTCCAGCGGAGGAGGCGGCGACTCGAGCTTGATCCGTCCGCCGAAGGGGCGAACGATCAGGTTCATGAACGCGACCAGCGTGCGGATGATCGGCAACAGGAAAATCACCACCGCGCGAGCGAAGAAAGACAGGCGCAGCGCCCAGGTCTCAGGTTGCGACGACGCCAGCGCGCGGGCTCCGACGTCCATCAAGCTGGCCAGCACCGCCACCGCCATCGCGCCCGCGGGGGGCGTCAGCGTCTCCAGCAGCGGGGCAGAGCCGTACTGGGTGAGCTGCAGCAGGCGCGGGGGCGCCATCGCTCCAATCGCCGCCGCCAGGAACCCGGACAGCACCATGCCGAAGCGGAATGCCGCTGCCGTCTCCTCACGCTCGGTTTTGAGGCGCAGCACCCGCCGCCCCGCGGTGGGGCGAACCGCGGAAAGCTCTTTCGCGCGCAGGTCGGACGTCCCATAGAGCGCCGACTCGGCGGCGGCGATAAGGGCTCGAACACCCAGGAAACAAAGGCCCACCACCCACAGGGCCGCGTTGATGCTCATTGCTTTCCTTCATAGCGCCTTGAAGCCGAAGCGACCAAGGAGCACACACCGCCCCACCCATGCTCTATTGACTCGTGGGTCACCCCTCCTGCCGCCTGTTCAAGCGGTTAGCGGCGCTCGGCTTCCCCCCGCGACGCATTGTTTCCTTCCGGAAGTTGTCGCAAGTCGCCTGGCCGATGACGTGGGTCGCTCGGCCAAAAAATTGTCTCGGCACAGCAGTGTGGCACCTTGTAGCGGTTTCCCTTTTCCCCTCTGCAAGGTGCGTCATGAAACGTTCGTTCGTTGCTGCGGCGCTGGCGTTCGTCTCGGTTTCATTCGGAGTGGGCTGCACCGCTCAGCGCGCGGCTGCTCCCAAGCCGCTCACCATCGTGGAAGTGGAGCCGTACCGCCCCACCGCGACGGAGAAGCAGGAGTTGGAAGAGCTGCTCTCGCAAGCCACGCTTCATTTTGATTTCGACGAATACACGCTCTCCGAGAACAACCGCGAGCGCCTGGACTTCGTCGCGGACGCGCTGCGCATGCACCCGTGGGCGGGCGTGAAGATCAAAGGCCACACGGATGAGCGCGGAACCGAGGAATACAATTTGGCGCTCGGTCAGCGTCGCGCCGATGCCGCCAAGACCTATCTGGTGGCAATGGGCGTCGACCCTTCTGTCATCGACACGGTGACGTTCGGCGACGAGCAGCCGGTGGCGGAAGGCAGCAGCGAAGATGCGTGGTCGCTCAACCGCCGCGACGAGTTGGAGCCCAGCTCTGTCGAACTGTTCGGTCTGGGCGGTTCTCGCTGAAGACTCAGCTCGCCCTCGCGGCGGGTTCGCTCGCCGCGCTGGGCGCGTCTTCGAGACTGGCCTCGCGCCGAAGCTCTTTCCAGGCGTCGTAGGTCACTCGTCACGCAAATACTTCTTCACCACCGGAAACGGCGGGGGGCGCTGACGTTCTTGAGGTTCTGGGCGCCGCAGCTTCGAACGGGCGCAGCAGCATCGCCTGCGCGTTCGCGTTCGATTTTCGGGTTCGTCGACGATGCTCGGTTACGGTCCACCGTGACGGGGCACGTTGGACGCGTGTCACTTCGCTGCCTTTGCCTTGCGGAGGAGTCTGTGCAGTGGCTCCTCGTCCGCGCGCGCCAGCGCTTCGTCCCAGGACAGCCACTTCGCGCCGAACGACTCATTCGGATCGTATGCCATGGCCTCGGGATTCTCTGCTACCACCAGGAATCGCACGTCGAGGTGAGCGTGCTCCGGCTCGTTCTTGCGAGCGGGGATCATGTGCAGGTCCACGTCCAACGGCTGCGGCGAGGTGGGGTGCAGATGCACGCGGCATCCGGTCTCCTCCGCTGCCTCGCGCAAAGCGGTCTGCGACATCGAGCCTTCGTCGGCGAGGTCTGCGTGCCCTCCGGGTTGCAACCAGCGCGCGAGCTTTCGGTGGTGGATTAAGAGTACGCGTTCACCTTGCGGATCCGTCACCACGGCACTTCCGGTGAAATGTGCTCCCGGCTGGGCGCGGCTGAAGGGTTGAGCGAGTGTCGTGGCGAGCTGCTTCATCTGCTCCCAATCCGCGCGTTCTTTACCCTCTTCTGCGCGGTGTTGATCCAATAAGCGCAGCAGGGTTTGCCCGCGCTCTTTACCTTCTTAGGACGGGTGATCATTCCGGCTCATGGACAGCGCAGCTACTTGATCGCCCTGGCTCCAGCAATCCATCAGTGTGTCCGAAGCGTCCCTTGACGCATTTGCGGCCCGCTCCAAAATGGCGGCATCACCTCGTCCGGAATCGTTCAGGTCCAGCTTCCGTGCCGGGTGGGTGCTGTGAGCGCTTGGTCCAACGCGGCCAGAAAATCTCGTCGTGGCCAGTGCTCCGCCCCGAAGCGGGTGAGGTGCTCAGTCTCTACCTGACAGTCGATGAGCGTGAACTGCCACTCCTGGAGCTTCTCGACCAACGTGACGAAGGCGACCTTCGATGCTTCAGGGGCGTGCGCGAACATGCTCTCTCCGAAGTACGCCGAGCCCAAGGACACGCCGTACACCCCGCCCACCAATCGGCCTCCTTGAAACGTCTCCGCGGAGTGGGCGAAGCCCAGCTGGTGTAGCCGGACGTACGCCTGGCGCATGTCGTCGGTGATCCACGTCCCCTTCTGTCCGGGACGCAGCGTCTCACTGCAGGCACTGATCACCTCGGCGAACGCGGTGTCGAAGCGAACTTCAAACTCTCTTCGCTTCATCGTCTTCCGCAGGCTCTTGGGCACGTGAAGCTTGTCCGGCTTGAGCACGAAGCGCGGATCCGGCGAATGCCAGAGGATGGGCAGGTCGTCGCCGTACCAGGGGAAGATTCCGTTCGCGTACGCCGCGAGGAGCCGCTGCGGCGAGAGATCTCCTCCCACCGCGAGCAGACCGTTTTCGTCGGCCAGATCGGGATCTGGGAACGCTTGGGGATCCGGCCCGAGTCGATAGACGGTCACTTGGAGACGTTGAGCTTCAAATCCCCTGTCAGCGCGTAAGGCTCCTTCACCAAGTCACCGGTGAGCTCGCCAGCGATCTCGTACGGGATGTTGTGGCCCTTGATGACCTTGGGGGCGTCGGCGCCGAACGTCTCCTTGTTGAAGTCGGCGTGCACTTCGAACACGCCGGTCGCGGCGGCGGAGACTTTCTCGCCCTTGCCAATCACGCCGTCGGAGAGCTCTTTGCCCGCCATCTTCACGTGGTACTTGAGCCCGTTGAGGCGGATGGGGAAGGGGTTGGGGTTGATCACGCCCAGGTAGAAAATCGCGTTCACTTCTTCCGCGGAGTAGCGCGCGCCGTCCATCTCATGCAGCTTCACCGACGGCAGGCGTGGGACGCGAATCTCGCGGGAGCGCGCGAAGTCCACCTCGAAGCTCTGACCCGTGGGCGCCACGGCGTACAGCTTGCCGCGGATGGCGGTGAGCAACGTTCCACCTTTTTGGCTCACTTCTTTGAGCTGCTCGGCGGAGGTCACGTAGCGCGAGCCTCCTTCCAAAGAGAACGGTTGGATCTCACCGGCGCCGAGCGAGATCGACAGCGGCGCGTCCGCCTTCTTCACGATTTGTCCTTCGACGACGACCTCGTAGCTGGCCTTGTCGATCCTCACCGGGAAGGGGCTCTGCAGTTGTCCCTCCAGTCGCACCAAGAAATCAGTGAGCCCTTGTTCGGCGATCACCATCTCTTGGCCAGAGAGCGTGGGCGCACCTTCCAAAGGAGGCGGCGCTGACCTGCAGGCGACGACTGCCAAGAGGAGACAGAGCTTTTTCACGGCATCTCCAATCCGCAGCGGACGCTGGTGTCTGTGATCTCGCGCACGTTCTGCAGTTTGTAGAACGTGGAGGGAACGGTGTCGGTGAGCGCGAAGCGCGTGGAGAAGGCGACGAAGCCGACTTCGTCCACGAAGATTCGACGCGACTCCGCTCCGTGGTATGGCGTCTCGGTAAAGACGAGCTTGAGTCCGGCGTCGTACGCCTTGAAAGGCGTGGTCAGCTCCATCGCCGGATCCGGTTTGATCGCGCTGACTTTGAACGTGGTGGCGACGCTGCGGGGTTGATTCTCCAGGAGCAGCTCCGCTTGGGTCTCCACGCTCACTGTCTCGCCCGAGGTCATTCCCGCCTTCACCCACGGGAGGCCGGTGAAGATCTTCCCGTCCGTGTATTGGACGCGCATGCCTCCTGGCAGCTTGCGGCGCATCAGCAACAGGTCTCCGTCTCTAAACGTCACCGCGTCCGTCATGCGGATCTGTCCCAGCTCGCTGTACGAGAGTTCCAGCGCCTTCACATCTCCCTCGAGGGTGACCTGCTGATCCACCAACACGCCCAGGTCCGGCGGGTACGTGGCGGTGTCGCCTTTGCTGTATTCGAAACAGCGGCCGACCTGCAGGTTGAAGGACTTCTGTGCGGCGCAGTCGATCCCACAGCGCTGGTCCGCGACGTACGGCGGGTCGACCGTCGCCGTGGGCTTGCCGCAGCCGGTCGTCAGGGTGGCCAGGGCGACAGAGAACACACAGAGGGTAGGCTTCATGGCCGGACTGCATATCGCAACTCTTCTCAAGTAGGATCCGCGAGCACGTGTCTTCTCGCCTCCTTCCGGATTTCAACAGGGCCGTCCGCGACCTGCTCGAAGACGTCAGGTTGTCCGTTGAGGAGTTCGCGCACATCCGCCCGTCGAAGATTCTGGTCGTCGCAGGCGAGGCCCGCCGCGCGTCGCGCGGTACGGTGAAGCCACTGACCCGAGGCGAGGGTCCGCAGGAGCGGCGTCCGCGACCCCTGGTGAAGATCCGCGGCCGAAAAATTCTCTACTGCATCACGCTGCGCCCGCTCTTCTTCCGCTCGTCCACTCCGAAAGCGCGCATCGGCACGTTGCTGCATGAGCTGTTTCACATCTCGCCGCGCTTCGATGGGACGTTGGATCCGGAGCATCGCCACGCGCAGATTGGTCGCGAGTTCGCGCGTGCGCTGCGTCCCATCGTGAAGCGCTATCTGGCGCGGTGTCCTCCGGAGATCTTCGCGCCCTTCGCGCACAACGGCGACGTGCGGGTGCAGCAGTGGCTGGAGCGGCCTTCGACCTTCTTCGTGAAGGGACGTCCGAAAGCGCGGCGGCTCTACACCGAAGAGCAGCTGTTTCAGGGGACGGTGCGGATGATCACGCGTAGGACGAAGGTTGCGAAAGCGAAGGCGCCGCCGCCAAAGGTGCACTGAGCCGCGGCGAACCGAGGTCTCGGAGGCGTTCGCGTTGGCGCTGCCTACTTCTCGGATCCCTGCACCAATTCGTATTTGTGAAGGAGCGAGTAGAGGTGCTTTCGGTCCAGCCCCGCATCGCGCGCTGCCTTCGCCACGTTGCCATTGGACCGCGCGATCAAGCGGACGAGGTATTCCTTTTCGAACGCGCGGACGAGATCGTCTTTGCGTTCTTTGAACGGCCCGTCGAAGTTGACAGGCAGGACCTCGCTGGCGGGCGAGACGTACTCACGCAGCAACGCAGCGCCGTCCGACAGACCCAACGCATCGCCCAAGTGCTGGGCTCGCTCCACGGCGTTGCGCAGCTCCCTCACGTTCCCCGGCCAGGTGTGTGCGAGAAATTTCAGACGCAGGCTCTCTGGCAGACGCGTCCACAGTGGTTCGCCGGCGAAGGCGTCCACCAACAGGGGCAGATCTTCCTTGCGATCGCGCAGAGAGGGGAGGGAGACGGTGAACACGGAGAGGCGGAAGTAGAGATCTTCGCGGAAGCGGCCGGCCTGCGTCTGGGCCCAGAGATCTTTTTTCGACGCGGCGATGATCCGCGTATCGAAGCTGATCGCCTCGCTGCTGGTGCCTAAACGACGGAACGAACGATCTTCGAGGGCCCGCAGCAACTTGGGTTGGAGATCGAGCGCGAGATCATCGATCTCGTCCAGGAACAAAGTGCCGCCGTTCGCACGCTCCAGACAACCGATCCGTTGCGTCACCGCGCCGGTGAACGCGCCTTTCTCGTGGCCGAACAGCTCGCTCTCAATCAACGAGTTCGACACGCTGGCGCAGTCGAAGACGACCAGCGGTCCGCTCGCGCGGGGCGAGGACTGGTGGATCGATTTCGCCGCCGCTCCTTTGCCCACGCCGGTTTCGCCCACCAACAGCACGGTCGAGTCGCCGGGTGCGATCTTCTGAATGAGCGCGAAGATCTGCCGCATGGGCACGCTGCCGCCGACGAGCTCGCCCAGGCGCTGTTCGGGAATCGGCTCGACCTCGACAAAGGCGACCTTGGGGGTGAAGCGCAGCTGCACGTCACCCAGCTCCAGCAGCGCGCCCGGGCGCAAGTAGGCCTCACGCACCTGCTCACCCTCGATAAACGTCCCGTTGGTGGAGTCCAGATCCACGACGAGGTAGCGCTCACCTTTGCGGCGGATGATCAGATGGTTCCGGCTGACCGTGGGGTGATCCACGACGACGTCATTGTCCGCGGCCTTGCCAATGCGCAGCTCGTCGCGATCCTCGAGTGAGAAGGTCGCGCCCGCCGCTTCCGTGTTGGCGAGGATGAGGTGGAACTTTTGAACGCCCAGACGCTCCGCGGGACGGCGGTGGCCGACCAACGTAGGCGGTGAGCTCAACCCTTCAGGGACCATTTCGGCCCGGAGTCTATACGCGGCCACCGTTCCAGACGTGCTAGTGGAGGTGCCGGACTTTAAGCAGGGAAGGTATGGCAGACACCGACGGCCGCAGCCGCAAGGGTTTGAGCCTCGTCGGCCCCGAGGCCGATGTCGGTTTCTATTCGGCGCGCGCGTCCGGGGCGGGCCCGGTGTTGGTGCTGGGCTGCGCGAATGGGCGCGTTGCCGCCGCGGTCGCTGCGAAGGGCGTGCGGGTGTTGGGCGTGGATCCGTCGGCGCGAATGATCGAATCCGCGGAAGAGCGGCGCGTGGAAGATCCCGCGGTGTTCAGTTCATTGCGGCTCCTCGTTTGTGATTTGCGGATGCTGCGGCTGGACGAACGGTTCCCGCTGGTGCTGGCGCCGCAGAACGCGATCAGCCTGATGACGTCCTACGCGGATCTGGTCGCGTTTCTCTCGACCGTGGTCCATCACCTCGAGCCCAACGGCACGCTGCTCTTTGACGCCCCCGCAGCGCCGAAGGCAGGCGGATCGGATCCGCTGCGTGAAGAGATGGCGTACGCGCCTCCGGATCCAACGCGCCCGGTCTTCTCGCCGCACCTGCAGCATCGGACGACGACGCGCAAAGGTGAGCCGGCCGGGAAGGGGATTCACCGCCTGCGCATTCGACAGTTCTCCTTGTTAGAGATGGACGACGCGTTGGAGGAAGCGGGGCTGGTCGCGCACGAGCGTTACGGCGACTACTCGGGGCGGCCGTTCGACTCGGGCGATCCGCTGCAGGTGGTGGTGGCCGCGCGCAAAGAAGCGGAGCTCTAGCTGCAGCCTTTTGGGTCGTTGGGTCCTTTTGAACCCTTGGTACCTGGCACCATGCCGATGGACTGCGGCCCGTCGCCTTCTATTCCGTACGCCAGCTCCAAGAGGTCCAGGAGTTGTGCCTTTCCCTCGTCTCCATCGGGGGCGTGCAGCACCAACTCCACCGGCAAGCGCTCTTCCGCCGGAACAGGTTCGGGATCGATGGGCTTGCCCTGGGCGTCCAGCTCTTCCACGAGCAGGTCCCCATCACGGTGAATGGTGTAGCGGCGGTACATTCCCTACACCCTACCCCTTAGACCCTGTCCTCGCCTAGGCAACCGTCTCCGGCCCGCTACACTCCAAGGTTAAGCATATGGGCCAGGGTCTCTCGCACTTCGCGCGCCGCTTTCTCGTTGAGCCAGACGCGTTCATCCGTGAGCTGGTGGATCCGGTGGTGGTCTGGGAAGCGGTGGCCCGCGACGATACCGGCGACGTGATGCTGACGACCGCGGGAGATCCACGGCAGCAGCCCAGCTCGCAGGACCCCATCGTCTTCGTGGTCCGCAAGCTGAACAAACCCTCCAACGCGTTCGCCATGGGCATCACCGTGGGGCGGACGGCAGCGAACGACCTCGTCGTTTCCGACAGCACGGTGAGCCGCTTCCATGCGTATTTTCAGCACGACCGTGGCAACTGGAGCCTCGTGGACGCGGACAGCAAATTCGGCACATGGGTGGGGCCCATGAAGCTCACCCCGAGCAAGGCCGCCGTCGTGCCGGACCAGGCCAAGCTGCGCTTCGGCAACGTCGAGGCGCGCTTCATGCTGCCCAACACGTTCCTTGGCTACGTGCGCAAAGCCACGACCGGGTAAAACCAGAAACAACGGGGTCAGGCTTTACACTCTTACACTTAGGGGGCGAGGCGACATGAGGTCCTGCGCCTCGACTCGTCAGCGGATCACGGCTCGCTCAGCTTCGCGCGCAACCGCTCGAGGACATTCATTCATACGCTTCAATGGAGTCCTACTCTGTCAGCTGCGCGAGCAACCAATCGACTGACGGCCGCTTCCTCACGGCAAAGCAGTCGTGCGCTCTGCCGGACAAGGTGACCCTGGTTGCGCAAACTCGCAGCCAGCTCGCGACGAACAGTCCGAAGCGGTTCTCGCTGAGACGATCCTTGCAACTCTGAAAGCATGATCCCCCTGTCGAGCGCCCATCTGTTCGCGGCGTCTTCGATCTCCTCAGAGGGCAGGACGCGCCGGTTGCTGGTCGACTCCCAGCGCTCGGGTTCCACCGAGCTCATGATTGCCCAGGCGCCCAACTTCAGCGCGTCCTCGGAGGCGCACGCCATTCGGAAACCGTCGCTCGCACCGGAGAAGATGGCTGCGTCCTCAGGAGAGGAGGGTTCGCCCATCAACGCCAAGTATCCTTGCGGTCCGCCTATCTTCGACAGGACCTCCGTTGGCGAAACCCAAGCGCTGGATGGTTCTAGGTATTGCCCATGCGAGCTGTACGGCCAATTCCCAACATGAGGAACGAGTCCGGCGCGCGGCGGATTCTGATGGATGTATCGAACCAACTTGAAGAGATAGGCCTCCGAGTCGACGACGATGGCCCGGTACCGACCTTGATAGAGATGGCCGCACTTCGCGTGTCGGCGATTGAAGCGATTGGCGTGGCGGCTGTTCACGCGCTGCATGAACTTCGACAGAGAAAGGCGGTGAGTGCGAAGTGCGAGATGCGGGTGATTGGGCATCAAGCAATACGCGATGACCTCGACCCCCGACTTCGCCGAGAGCTCGCGCAGAGTGTTGAGGTAGCTCTTGTAGTCTTGGTCATCGAGGAAGATCTTCTCGCGTCGATTGCCACGTCCGAACACGTGGTACGTCGCCGATGGAAATTCGAGTCGCGGTCTTCTAGGCATTTGCTCCCCCCGTTAATGAGGGCGGCAACCTAGCGCCGGGTTCTGACATGCAAACGGGCCGAACCGGTGCTCCAGGTATGCTCCGCTCTGCAAAAACAAAACCACAGAGTGTAAGAGTGTAAAGCCTGACCCCGTTACGCCCCCGTTACGCGTCGAAGCGATAGCCCAGGCCTCGCACGGTGGTGAAGTAGCGAGGGGCTTCGGGATCGGGTTCGAATTTCTGCCGCAACTGGCGCACGAAGTTGTCCACGGTGCGTGCGGTGCCGGCATAGTCGAAGCCCCAGGCTCCGGAGATCAGCTCTTCGCGGTTGAACGTCCGCCCTGGGTTGGTAACGAAATGGAGGAGGAGGCGGAACTCTTGCGCGGTGAGCTCGATCGCGGTTCCCGCTCGGTAGGCTTTCTTGCCCTGCACGTCCACGGAGGAAGCGCCGAAGTCAATGGTCGACTCGGCGGGGCGGTAGCGCCTTCGCAGCACGGCCTTGATTCTCGCCAACAGCTCTTGAAGGCCGAACGGCTTGGAGACGTAGTCGTCCGCGCCCAGGTCGAGACCGAGAATTTTGTCCTGCTCCTGCCCCTTCGCGGAGAGCATCACGACCGGGATGTCATTGCCACGCCGTCGGAGCTCCTTCACGACTTCGTAGCCGTTCATCTCCGGCAGCATGATGTCCAGGACGAGAAGATCCGGCCGCTCGTCCAGCGCCTTCTGCAGCCCCAACTTTCCGTCCTGAGCTTGCACCACCTCGAACCCTTCGAAGCGCAGGTTCATGGACAACCCGGTCAGGATGGACAGGTCGTCTTCCACGATGAGGATTCGCCGCTTCTCGCTCATGCCACGCTTCTCGCCACGGGGAGGTGAATCGTGAAGGTACTGCCCTTGCCCAGCTCGCTCTGCAAGGAGATGCGGCCTCCGTGAGCTTCGACAATGCGCTTGGCAATGGCCAGCCCCAATCCGGAGCCTTCGGTCTTTCGCGTCAGCAGATTATCGACTCGATAGAACCGGTCGAAGATGCGCTTGCGATCGCGCGGCGCAATCCCGACACCGTTGTCCTCCACGTCAATGATCACTTCCTTCTCATGGGTATGCGCACGCAGGGAGATGCGCTTCTCCTCGCCGCTGTACTTGAAGGCGTTGTGGAGCAGGTTGAGCAGCGCGCCGGTCAGCGCTTCGCGATCCACTTCCACCGCGGGGAGTTGGGGAGCGACCTCGCGATTCACGTTGATCACGCTGCCCATGCGTTGGGTGCGGAAGGATTCCAGGGACGAGTCGACCAGCGCCTCCACTGACGTGCGTTCGCGGTGGTACGTCTTACCGCCGCTCTCGATTCGCGACCAATCCAGAACGCGCTCAATCATTTCCGACAGCCGCTCCGTCTCCTTCAAGAGCATCCCCAAAATCTCCTGACTCTCGTGCGTGTCCTGCACGCGTCCCAGTGAGAGCGTCTC
>JBQTKE010000655.1:0-8474 GCA_052386435.1 Myxococcaceae bacterium | reverse complement strand
CGAGCACATACATGTCGAGCAGGCTGTTGGGGTTGCTCACCGTGCCGGAGAGGGAGAAGCGGTCGCCGTCGACGACGATGCCCCCCTGCGCCGGGTCAGAGCTGAGCGCGATCTGCGGCGGCTCGCGGAAGGCGTTCATCTCCATGTCCTTGAGGGGGAGCGCCTTGCCGGTCTTGCTCTCTTTCCCGTCCGTGACGCGAGCGAAGGCGAAGCGGTTCTTCTCCACCTCCACCTTGTAGAACTCGCCCACCCTGGCCAGCTCGCCGAGCAGCGCCCCCTTGGGCAGCACCGCGACCGTCTTCGCGCGCTCGCTGGGAGAGTTAAACAACTGCGCCTTGTCGTTGAGCTTCACCACGCCCCGGCGCACTTCAACTCCCGGGCCGTCGTCCACGACCGGAATCTGCAGCTTCTCCGTGGTGAACTCCTCCAACGGCTCATCGACGATCGCCAGCTTCAGCGGGAAGGCTTCGCCGCGATACCCCTTCTTGACCTCGAGTTGGAAGCGGGCGCTCTTGGTCTGTCCGGGCGCGAGCTCGCTCAGCTTGAAGCGGCCCTTGTTGATGAAGATGTTCTGGTCCGCCGCGTTCTTGATCTGCGCGAAGGAGTCCATCGCTTTCCCGGTGCCCACGTTTTTCACGTCGATGACCAGCTCCACGTCTTCGCCGCGCTGAACCAGGCCGTCACCGTTGCACTGCGAGCAGGTATCCAGGATCTGCCAGCTGAACGCGAAGGTGGGGCGGGGGAGCTCCACGAAGTTGAGCTCCGAGGTGAGCGTCTCCGCCAGCGGTCCGTTGTCGTCCAGGAACTTCACCTTCACCTCGTCGCGGCGGCTGGTCATGTCCTTGGGCAGCTTGATCGGCACCTTCCAGCTGCGCTTCTCGCCCGGCTTGAGCGCGCCAAAAAGAAATTCGCGGCGATCCAACAGGAGGTTGTCGGACTCGGTCCACGCGTGGAGCCGCTTGAACGGTTCGTTGCCGCGGTTCTCCGCGGTGATCTCCAGATCGATCTGCTCGCCCGCCGCGATCTTGCGATCCAGGCCGGGCTTGAGCGTGGCGAAGAGCTGGGTGTTCTTGGGCGTCTCGCCAGGCGACCAGTCCACGCCCAAGGCAGCGATGGCGTTGTCGATGCGGCCTTCCTCTTCCTTGCGCTTCTCCGCCACGAACGCCTTGCCCGCTTTCAACATGCCGGCGCGATCCACGACCGGCGCCTTGAGCAGGTAGTCACGCGCGAAGAGGACCTCGAAGTCTTCCTTGATCTCGTCCTGCGACTCCGCGTCCAGCTGGTCGTCGAGATCTTCATCCGTGCCCGAAGCGTCCGTATCGGTCAACACATCCTTGCCGCCGGTCTTCCCGCCACCCTTGTCGCTCTTGGAGAGCTTGGGCGCCTTGCCTTCCTCGGTGAGCTGCTGGCGCGCGGACGCGTCCTTCTGCTTCGCGTCCTCCTTGAGGTACTTGAGCGTCTCCACCGGCTTCTCGCGGTTCAGCACCTCTTCGCGCTTCTTGGCCGCGGTGGCGGAGCTGGGATTGCCGAAGTGGTGATCCAGATCCGCCTCGCCAATCGATCGACGCGGCGCGAATACATCCAGGCGATCCTTGGTGACGCGGGTGGGTATGAGTTGGATGTCGGGGACGATGCCGACCTCCTGGATCGAGAGGTCGCCGGGCGTGAGGTACTTGGCGATGGTGAGCTTGAGCGCGCTCTCGTCCGGGTGATCGTAGAGCACCTGCACCGAACCCTTGCCGAACGTCTGCCGGCCAATGACCACCGCGCGGTTCAGGTTCTTGAGCGCGCCGGCCACGATCTCAGACGCGGACGCGGAACCCGCGTTGACCAGGACAACGAGCGGGTACTTGTCGTCGAAGTCATCCGAGTGCGCCTTCTTCTCTTCGCGCAGCTTGTCGGAGAGGCCGACCGTCGCCACGAGTGTGCCTTGCGAGATGAAGAGGTCAGAGACCTGGATCGCCTGCTCGAGGAGACCGCCGGGGTTGCCGCGCAGGTCCAACACCACGCCCTTCAACCCGCCGGAGGCCTCCGCGTCCTTCTGCATCGACATCAGCGCGCCCTGGAGATCGCGGGTGGTGTTGCCCTGGAAGTTCTTGAGGCGCACGTACGCCACGTTCTGTGCGAGCAGCTTGGATTGAACCGACTCAATGCTGATGGTGGCGCGGGTGAGCGTCATCGACTGCGGCTTCTCCCAGCCTTTGCGGTCGACCAGGATCGTCACCTTGGAATCGACCAGGCCACGCAGCTTCGACACGGCCTCGTTGAGGTCCATGTTCACGGTGGACTCTTCGCCAATCCGCTTGATCTGGTCGTCCTTCTTGATGCCCGCCCGGTACGCCGGCGTCTTCGGAAGGACCTTCACCACGGTGAGGTTGCCTTCCTTCATCTGGATCACGAAGCCCAGGCCACCGAACTCACCTTTGGTGGTCAGCTTCATCTCCCGGTACATCTCCGGCCGCAGCAGCACCGAGTGCGGGTCCAGCGTGGAGAGCATGCCGTTGATCGCCGCGTACTCGACGTCACGGGTGTCTTCCATGGGCCGCATGTTCTTGGCCACGTATTCGAAGACGTCCTTGATCGCGTAGTTCATCTTCCAGATGGAGTCGACGCGGCTGATGTCGAACTCCTTCGTCTTGCCGTTCACGTTAATTTTAAGAACGCCGGTGTCGGCGTTGCCGTCGACCATCACGTCCGGGACGGCCTTCTCCACGTACTCCAGCGCGGAGATCATCATCTCTTTTGGCTTCACCCGCTTCGGATCGACGTAGTTCTCTTTGATGTTCAACGTGACCTTGTTGAACAGCCAGATCGACGAGAGCGAGTGGGGCGGCTTCTCGAAGGTCCGCGGCGTGTCGGTCTCGGACATCAGCCGCGCTCCCGGTCCGGCGAGGGCCTCGTTCATCGCGACGGGGACGGGAGCGTGATCGCGCCCCACGAAGGCCCAGGTGCCCAGCAGCAGGAGAAGGGTGACGGCCCGGCGAAGGATTCGCGGCATGTCGTTGTCTACCTTGGACTTAGAGACGGGAGCATCAATGCTAACCCTCTGAAATAAGCGCTTCAAGCGATTGGCTTTTTGGAATCATGGGGCCGAACGCGGCTGGCGCATGAAGATTCCGCCGGGTTCGTTTCCGGGGTCGCTTCAAAGTGTAGGTCTGGCACCGCTGGGGACCGCGCCCACCGCCGCCAAACCCCGGTAAAGCAGGGTGCCGCCCACGATCGCCATGGGCACAAAGAAGCAGTTGAGAACGGGGATCCAGAGAATCGCGTAGATGGCCGCGCCGAAGCCAAGCGCCAGGCCGAGCCGTCGCCTCACCACCAGCCTGACTTCCGAAAACGGGATCAGGTGTCTGGCCATGGGACCGGCGAGGTATTCGGCTCCCATCCAGAGCGCGGTCCAAAGTCCACCCAACACGCTCCACGCGATCGAGCCCACGCCCGGAACGAAGTTCGCGAGCAGCAGCAGAGCATGGCCGGCAAGGAGCACTGAGATGCGCGCCAACGTGTGTCGGAGCGACATCCAGGTCGAGTGCAGCAGCCGCGAGAAGGAGAACGGGGGGGCCTGGAACCCTCCGCACGCTTCTTCAGCCGCTTCGGAGATCGGGTCCTGCAACGGGACCAACGCCAAGAGTGGAGCCACGTTCGCCGCCACCACGACCCAGAGGACGAACGCGAGGAAGACCAGGATGGTCCACAGTCCGCCTCCAAACCAAGACTCCGGCTTCAACCAGAAGCGCGCGACGACGTCATCCGCGTACGTCCAACCGACCGCGAGGATGACCAGCAACCCGGCCAAGGTCACGAGCGCGGAGACAGCCGAGAGCGCGAACAACTTTCTGTTCGCCAGAATGAGTTGGAGACCCTTGAAAGGAAGCGTGAGCCCCGTCCAGAAATCGCGCAGAGAGGCAGAAGGCGACAGCGAAGGAACGTAGGATTGCCCTGCGAGAGTGACCGACACGCGTTCGACCGTCGCAAATCGATGCATCAGGGTCAATGGTCGTTATAAAGGCCGGTCAATGTCTCTCGACCTGAAACAGAGTTCCGCGCCCGTCACCTCCGTCGAAGAGCTGATCGCCTTTTTCGAAGACGCGGAAAGACCTGCTGCCGGCCACCAGATTGGGTTGGAGCACGAGAAGCTCGTCTATGTGAACGCCACCGGGAAGCCGGCGACCTACGAAGGCGCGCACGGCATCGAGGCGCTGCTCAATGGGCTCGCAGCGAAAGGCTACGAGCCGTTTCGCGAGACGCCGAACGGACCTGCGATCGCGCTGACCCGCAAGCGGCTCACCGTTTCGTTGGAGCCGGGCGGTCAGTTTGAGCTCTCCGGAACGCCATTTCGCACCGCACGCGAAGCGCATGACGAGAACGTTCGCCACGTCGCGGAAGTGAAAGAGGTCGCGGGGCCGCTGGGGTTGTCGCTCGTCGCGTTGGGCTACCGGCCGTTCGTGAGGCTGGACGACATGCCGTGGATGCCCAAGACGCGCTACCGGGTGATGCGGCAGTCGTTGCCGGAGCGGGGGGCGCTCGCGCTCAACATGATGCTGATGACCGCGACGGGGCAGGTGTCTCTGGATTGGTCGAGCGAAGCGGACTGCGTGGAGAAGGTGACGCTGGCGGCGCGGCTTTCGCCACTGATGGTCGCGCTCTATGCGAACAGTCCTCTCAAAGAGGGCAAGCCCAGCGGGTACATGAGCTATCGGAACCGCGTCTGGGATGAAGTTGATCCCACGCGTACCGGATATTTGAAGTCGTTCCTCGACGGGTCGTTCTCCTACCGCGCGTACGTTGAGTGGGCGTTGGAGGCGCCGCTGTTGTTCCTGCGTCGCAGCGGCGAGTACCTTCGGCCGAGGATGACTTTCCGCGAGCTGCTCAATAAGGGCTACGACGGTGCTCCCGCGCTTCACTCGGACTGGGTCGATCACCTCTCGACCCTGTTCCCCGAGATTCGGCTCAAGAAGGTGCTGGAGGTTCGCGGTGCGGATTGTGTGGATGTGCCGCTCACGGGTTCACTCCCTGCGCTCTGGCGCGGATTGCTCTATGACGCGGGCGCGCGAAGCGAAGGCGCGTCGTTGCTCCCGAAGTTGGGTCACGAGGAACACCTGGAGCTGCACGACCTCGCACGCCGTGAGGGGCTTGCTGCGTCTTGGCGTGGGAGAACCTTGGGCGCGTGGGCGAAGGACCTGGCGGCCATCGCTCGCCGTGGACTGCAGCGCCTGGAGCCCGCGGATGCGTCATTGCTCGACCCGCTCGAAGCGGTCGCCGAGTCTGGTCATTCTCCTGCGGAACGCGTCCTGCGCGCGCTCGAGCAGACGAAAGAGCCCGCGAAATTCTTCCCAAGCTTTGTGCTGTAGCGCGGTGGGTCTCAACCTTCCCCTCGCCGCCAAGCGCCACCCCGCGGCGGCGGCTGTCAGCGCAGGGTCATCGCTTGCCGAAGAGGCGCTTGATCCCCTGAAGCAAGCCTGCCGGTTGGGGATCCGGCTCACCAGGAAGTGGCGCTTCTTGGAGCAGCAGTGTTCGGAGCTCATCACCCGCATCGAGCGTGGCCATCCTGGTGTCCACGCGTTGGCCATCCGGTGCGATCGCTGAGAGCTGCAGCGTTCCGTCAGGACTCACCGCAAAGCGCAGGGTGATGTCTCCTGACTTCTCCAGCTGCGTGGCCAGGCTTCCCAGGTACTCGTTCTCCTCTGCTCGTTCCGACACGCCTTGAAACACAGCGACGGAGAGCGGGATGCCTGCATGAGAGGGGAGGGCGATGGTCTTCTCCGCTGGCAGGCGCGTGTTCCGCTCCAGCACGCGTCGCATTCCTCCGCCTTTGAGCGCGATGCCGATGGGAGCAGAGAGTACTTCGGAGAGGGTGACGCCTGCCTTGCCTTGGCTCTTGAGCTCCATCGCATGGCCCAAGATCGCCGCACCCAAGGCCACCGCGGCGTGGGGGTCCACATCGGAGCGGATGGGCTTGCCGAGCGCGCTCTCGACACGTCGGCGCACCAGCGGCGTCCGACTCTGCCCGCCCACCAAAATAATCTCGTCGAGCGACTGCGGGGTCAATCCTCCGGCTTCGAGCACGGCCTGGGTGACCTCGAGCGTCCGGTCGACCAGATCCGCCGTTAGCGATTCCAAGCCTTCGCGCGTGAGCTCGTCGCGCAGATCCACGGGCGAGCCATCCGAGCGCGCGGCGGCGAAGGGAATGTGGATCGCGGTCTTCTGCTGATCACTGAGCGCGATCTTCGCCACTTCCGCGGCATCGCGAAGTCGCTGCACTGCGACCAGCGAGTCGTCGAGTCGGCTCTGCTCGCGTTCTTCGAAGTGCTTGGAGATCTCCGAGGCCACGCGGGTATCGAAGTCCAACCCGCCGAGGAAGTTGTCGCCTCCGGTGGAAACGACTTCCAGATCATCACCGGTGATCTGAACGACCGATGCGTCGAAGGTTCCACCGCCGAGGTCGTAAACGAGCACGCGCTTCCGTGCGAGTCCTCGGCCGTAACCAAACGCGAGAGCCACTGCAGACGGTTCGTTGAGGATGCGCAGAATGTCCAGCCCGGCCAGCTTTCCCGCGTTGAGCATGGCGGAGCGCTGGTGGTCGTTGAAATACGCAGGGACGCAGAGCACCGCGCGCGCAACGGGACGGCTTAAAAACTCGCTCGCGCCCTGCTTGAGATGCCTGAGCAACATCGCGAACAGCTCGGGGAGCGTGTGGACCTTGCCGCGCAGCTCGATCCCCGCGTCGCCTTCTGAATCCGCGACGACGGAATAAGGGAAGCGCCCCTGCAGCTCAAGGATCTTCCTCGAGCGCGCGCGCCGTCCGACCAGCCGCTTCGCGCCGCACACTGTGTTCTTCGGATCTGTGAGAACCTGCGCTTTGGCGCGCGCTCCGAACAGGTACCGGCCCTTTTCATCCAGGGCGATGATCGACGGCAGGCTGTTCGCGCGGTTCGAATCCAACGGGATGAGCTGCGCCTTCCCCTCGTGAAACACGGCGACGCGCGAGTTGGTGGTCCCCATGTCGATCCCCAGAATGGGATCCGCGCTCGCGGCGGTTTTGGTCGGCGCCGCCGCGGGTACTTCCAAGAGAGTGCGCCGCCGCGCCTTTTGCTCCTCGGTATGCGGGGGCGGTCGCTCCTTGTCCTTCAGAATCGTCGGCGGCTGAGGCGTTCCCACTCCGGTCCGCTGCGCGAGAACGCGATCGACCAGCGCCTTGCTATGCGCGTCCAACTTTTGGAAGCGCACGGTCATCCCTGAGCGCGTCTCGTCGGACACGCTCTTCACCACCGTGCCCTCGCCGCGCATCAGACGTTCGCCGTTGGCGAGGATGAGCTCGAACGCCAGCGCGGTGCCCTCGGGCTTCAGCCCCTTGGTCGCGATGAAAATCCCGCCCCGAGCGACATTCGGGCCGTACTTCTCCGCGAACTCGTCCTCGCTGCCATAGGGCAGGCGGATCCGCAGCGGGATCAGCTTGGGGGGGGGGTGGCTCAAGCGGGCGTTTGGCCTTTCACCAGCTCGTAGAGCCGATCGAATGCCGCGGGAATCTTCGAGGGCTCGGTGCCACCGGCTTGGGCCATGTCCGGTTTGCCGCCGCCGGAGCCGCCGACTTCCTTCGCCATCTCGCGAATCAAGTCACCCGCCTTGAAGCCTTTGGCGACCACGTCCTTGGTCGCGGCGACGAGAATGATCGCCTTGCCGTCCTCGGTCGATCCTCCCAGCGCGACGAGCCCAGACTGCAGCTGATCGCGATAACGATCGCCAATGCCGCGGAGCATCTTCGGATCCACGTTGTCCAGCCGCGCGGTGAGGACCTTCACGCCGTTGATCTCGCGCACCTGCTCCGCGACGTCTTTGGCGTTGGGCGCGGAGGCTCGCACCACCGCCTCCTCCGCCTTCTTCTCCACGTCCTTCATCCTCTTAAGCGTGAGCTCCACCCGCTTCACCAACTCCTTGGGCGTGGTCTTGAGCAGCTCGGACGCTTTGCGCAGCTCTTTCTCCACCTCACGCACGTGCGCGAACGCGCCTACGCCGGTGAGCCCGACAATGCGGCGCACGCCTGAGGCGATGGAGGATTCAGACGTGATCTTGAACAGGCCAATATCACCGGTGCGGCGAACGTGGGTCCCGCCGCAGAGCTCGGTCGACTCAGGGTGCACGGAGACCACGCGCACCTTCTCGCCGTACTTCTCGCCGAACAGGGCCACCGCGCCGGACGCGCGCGCCTCGTCCAGCTTCATGACCTTGGTCTGCGCTCCCGCGTTGTCGCGGATCCAGCCGTTGACCAGGTCTTCGACTTTCTCCAATTGCTCAAGGGACGGCGCCGCGAAGTGGGAGTAGTCGAAGCGCAGGTAATCCGGCGCGACGATCGAGCCCGCCTGTTTCACGTGGTCGCCCAGCACCAATTTCAGCGCCTTGTGGAGCAGGTGGGTGGCGGAGTGGTTCGCGCGGATCGACTTGCGTCGCTCGGCGTCCACGGAGAGCCCCAGTTGGTC